>CAZFUO010000168.1:0-5699 GCA_964522065.1 uncultured Bacteroidales bacterium
ACAGATCTGTCGAAGAGAGAGTAGCCGATGCATTGTCAAAAATGACATTAGAAGAAAAGGTTGCATTGTGTCACGCACAGTCAAAGTTTAGTTCTGCCGGAGTACCAAGGTTGGGCATACCTGAAGTTTGGCATAGTGATGGGCCACATGGTGTAAGAGAAGAAATTCAATGGGATTCATGGGACCCTGCAAAATGGACTAACGATTATTGTACTGCTTTTCCTGCCTTAACCTGTTTGGCTGCAACGTTTAATCCTGAGATTTCCTATTTATATGGTCTTTCATTGGGTGAAGAAGCAAGATACAGAAATAAGACTATCATGTTAGGGCCTGGTGTAAACATATACAGAACTCCTCTGAATGGTAGAAATTTTGAATACATGGGAGAAGATCCTTATCTGGCTTCAAAATTGGTTGTTCCATACATAAAAGGATTGCAGAAAAATACAGTTGCGGCATGTGTTAAACATTATGCGCTTAATAATCAGGAGGTATGGAGAGGACATATTAATGTTAATATTAGCGAAAGAGCATTGCATGAAATCTATTTGCCTGCATTTAAAGCTGCTGTAAAAGATGGTGGTGTCTGGTCAATAATGGGAGCTTACAACAAATACAAAAACCAGTTTTGTTGTCACAATGAGATATTGCTTAATAAGATTCTTAAAGAGGACTGGGGTTTTGATGGTGTAGTTGTTTCAGACTGGGGTGGTACTCATAATGCTATGGAGGCAGCACTTAATGGCCTTGATATTGAAATGGGTACATATACAAATGGAATGAATGTTTCAAGCAGAGAGTTTACTTATAAAGATTACTTTTTAGCAGACAGCTTTGCTAAGAAAGTAAAAAGCGGTGAATTAGATGAGGCTGTAGTTAATGATAAAGCTTCCAGAATACTAAGATTAATTTTCAGGACAACTATGGCTCCTTCAAGACCATTCGGTCGTTTTGTTTGTGAAGATCATAGTGCAGCAGCAAGAAAAATAGCGACGGAGGGTATTGTTTTGTTGAAAAATGAAAAATCAATATTGCCTGTTGCAAAAAATAAATACAAACGTATAGCTGTAATTGGTGAAAATGCCGTAAAGGGTCTTGTAGCCGGAGGCGGAGCTGCGGGTTTGAAGACAAAATATGAAATTTCTCCCTTAGAAGGTATCCGTAATTATTATGGAAAAGATAATGTGGTTTTTAGTAAGGGTTATGCTTCGGGCGGTTCCTTTTATGGCAAAGTTGTAGCTTCAGGTCAGGATGAGCAAAAACTTTTTTCAGATGCTGTCGAAACCGCTAAAAATGCAGAAATTGTAATATTTATAGGTGGATTAAACAGAAATCATAATCAGGATAGTGAGGCAGGAGACAGACTTTCGTTGAATCTGCCTTTTGGTCAGGATAAACTAATTGAAGCCATTCAGGCCGTAAACAAGAATATTGTTTTAGTAATAATTTCGGGTAATGCAGTCGCAATGCCATGGATAGATAATATCCCTGCTATTGTACAGGCATGGTATTTGGGCTCTGAATCTGGTAATGCTATAACAGATATTTTATCAGGTGAAGTCAATCCTTCGGGTAAATTACCGGTTTCGTTTCCAAAAAGACTTGAAGATAATGCCGCACATTCGTTCGATAAACTTGCTTATCCGGGTGACAGTATAAATGTTTACTACAAGGAGGATATTCTGGTTGGTTACAGATGGCATGATACAAAGAAAATAGCTCCTTTGTTTCCATTTGGATATGGTCTTTCATATACCAGTTTTGAGTATGGCAGGTTAGCTTCGGACAAGAATAAATATAATCAGGGTGAATCGATCAAATTGTCTTTTACCTTAAAGAATACGGGTAGTAAAGAGGGGGCTGAGGCTACTCAGATATATGTTTCAAAAAAGAAATCGAAGGTGTCAAGGGCTGCAAAAGAATTAAAAGCATTCAGTAAGGTTAGTCTGAAACCTGGAGAATCAAAAACTGTTCAAATTGAGATAAATGCTAATGACCTTGCTTATTATGACGAAGTTAAGCATGGATGGACTGTCGAACCCGGTGAGTATATTATTTACAACGCTTCATCATCAGCCGATATGTATAGTAATGTGAAAATTGAAATTGTTCCGGAAAAATAAGAAAACATGGATGAATTGAAGTTTTATAGTGTTCGTGAGGAAAAAGCAAATTATCTTTCTCATGCATTAGGAGTGATTATTTCTGTAGCTGCTACTGTAGCATTAATTATAAAAGCATTTAATGCCGGTAATGAGTGGGGAGTATTCGCTTTCTCTGTTTATGGATTTGGTATGCTTGTTTGTATGTTGTCATCGACTTTGTATCATTATGTTATGAAGCCGGATTTGAAAAAGCTATTGAGACGATTTGACCATGCAAGCATATATATATTGATTGCATCAAGCTTCTCGCCATCTACATTGATATTATTGAAAGACGAAAGTTTTTGGGGTTGGGGTATGTTTGCATTTGTATGGATTTTCGCATTAGCCGGTGTAGCATTAAATTTTCGCAAACTCAAGAAAAACGACCATATAAAAACAGCTTCATATGTTTTGATGGGGCTCTCGGTTTTTATAGCAGCAAAACCGCTGATAAGAGTTGCTATCGAACAAGATAGCGTTAGCGTATTGTATTGGCTTGCAGCCGGTGGTGTTTTGTATATTATAGGCTCGGTTATTTACGCTCTGGCTAAAAAAGAGTTTTCTCATACAATATTTCATATTTTTGTATTGCTGGGTTTGGTTAGCCACATTATTTCTGCATTTTTAATACCATTATAATCAACATCATCATGGAATCTGTTATAAAAATAGTCAGAGAGACGTTGTCAGAATGTGCTGACGAAAAGACTATTGAGTCTAGTCAGCGATTTTTTAAAGAAAAAATTGAGTTTTATGGTGTTAAAGTTCCTGTTGTCGATAAGATCGGTAAAGAACTTTATAAACTGGTTTCTGATAAATCTAAGAGTGAGATCTTTTCTCTTTGCGAAGAGATGTGGCAATCAGGATATCTTGAAGAGTCATTTATTGCCTGTAACTGGTCATACAACTTGAGAAAGCAATTTACTACCGAAGATTTCAAAATATTTGAACGCTGGATAGATAATTATATTAATAACTGGGCTTCTTGTGATACTTTTTGTAATCATACTGTAGGAGATTTTATTATGATGTATCCTGAATATATTTCAGAACTAAAGCGTTTTGCAAAGTCTGATAACAGGTGGATGAGGCGTGCGGCTGCGGTTTCGTTGATAGTTCCTGCTAAGAAGGGTTATTTTTTGAAGGATGTTTTTGAGATTGCAGATATAATGTTGACTGATACTGATGATATGGTCAGGAAGGGATATGGATGGATGCTTAAAGTTGCAAGTCAGGCACATCTGGATGATGTTTTTGATTTTGTAATGAAGAGAAAGGATGTTATGCCCAGAACTTCACTTAGATATGCTATCGAGAAAATGCCTGTCAGCATGAAGGAAGAAGCTATGAAAAAATAAAAACCCGTTATAATGAAACTAAATTTTAAATTTTTATTTCTTGCAATTCTAGCCATACCTGCTGTGGTAAATGGTCAGTATAAGTATGATATGTCAGTGCCTGAATATCCGGTTAATTATTTTGTACCAGTTGCTGATGATGTTAAGGCTGTTGTTGACAGAATTTATAACAGAGCTAAGTCTAAAGCAGTATTTACTTTGTTTGACAGAACTACAGGTGCAGCAATAAGCGATTTTAATAGTTTAAACAAAAACGCTTATATTCCGGATTCTATTGCTGCTTTTGTTGAGTGGAGCTATCCGAATGGCGTTACTTTGTCTGCTTGCCATGCTCTGACTGAGGCCACAGGAGATAAGTCTTACTCTGAGTTTGCAAATAGTTTTTATGACTTTACTTTTAAAGCTATGCCTTATTTCAGGAAGCTAAAAGATGAAAAGCTGGTAAAAAGTCATAATTATGACAAGATGATAAATATGAGAGCTCTCGACCATTGTGGTTCTATAACAACCGCTTTGATTAAGACTCAAAAGTTATATCCTGATACGCGTTTCAGAATGTGGATAGATACTGTAGATAATTACATTTCAAAAAAACAGTTTCGCTTTAAAGACAAAACTATAGCAAGAGAACGACCTCAGCCTGAGTCTCTTTGGGCAGATGATATGTACATGTGCGTGCCGTTTCTGGCTCAAATGGGATCACTTACAGGAAATAAAAAGTATTATGATGATGCTGTAAGGCAGGTTGTTCAACTATCTGAAAGATTGTACGATGAGAAGTCTGGACTTTACGATCATGGCTGGAATGAGAATTCCTCTCAGTACGATCCTCAAATGCATTGGGGCAGGGCTAATGCCTGGTGTACAATGGCAATGGCTGAGTTGTTGAGTGTTTTGCCCGAAAATCATAAAGGCAGAGATAAAGTTTTACATCTTTTCAGAAGTCATATTAAAGCTTTGTCATATTTACAGGATGGTACAGGCTTGTGGCATAATCTATTGGACAGAAATGATACCTATCTCGAAACCTCGGCTAGTGCTATGTTTGTTTATTGTATTGCCAAAGGTATAAACGAAGGATGGATTAGCCATGTGTATGGTCCTTATGCAATTACTGGATGGAATGCAGTTGCAACAAGAGTAAAAGCAAACGGTGAAGTTTCAGGTATTGTTGAAGGTACAACTTTTGCTCACGATAATTCTTACTATTTTTACAGGGGAACCAGTAGCAAAACAAACTTCTACGGAACTGTAATGTATGCGGGTTCTGAAATTATAAAACTGTTGAAAAATGAGAAGCTGGAAATTGTTGCTCCAAAGCCTAATGCCGTAAACAGTGCTATGCATTTCAGATTGAAGGGTGATAAACCGATGAGATAAGAACTTAATATTGAATTTAATAACTATGAGAAATTTTGTTTTGATATTTTTTTTACTGAGTGTTTTTTGTGTAAATGCTGCAAAAGTTGATGATGTTTTGGTATATAGTGCTGCAATGAAAAAGGAGCTTCCTGTAAGATTAGTGGTTCCTGATGGTGCTAATGCTAACAAGCCTTGCGCAGTGATTTATTTATTGCATGGTTATGGTGGAAACAGCAGAAGCTGGTTAGATATAAAGCCCGAACTTAAGAATTACGCAGACAAGGAGAATGTGATTTTTGTATGCCCTGATGGAAAAAACAGCTGGTATTGGGATAGTCCTAAGGATTCTTCATACAGATTTGAAACTTATGTCTCAACTGAACTTACTGCGTGGGTTGACTCAAAATACCCAACTATTAAAAACCGCAATGCAAGGGCTATTACCGGCTTAAGCATGGGTGGGCATGGTGCGCTTTGGTTATCATTCAGACATAAGGATATTTTTGGTGCCGGTGGCAGTACCAGTGGGGGTGTCGATATCAGACCTTTTCCGAATAACTGGGAAATGAAGAAACAGCTTGGCGAAAAGGCTCAGAATGAAGCTTTATGGGACGAGTACACCGTAATTAATCAACTGGATAAAATTAATAATGGTGATCTTGCTATTATCGTAGATTGTGGCTATGATGATTTTTTCTTTGCTGTAAACAATGCTTTACATGAGAAACTTCTGGCTAAAGGCATAAACCATGACTATATTGTAAGACCAGGCAGACATGACGGTCAGTATTGGAATAATTCGATAGATTATCAGATAATGTTTTTTCTGAAA
>CAZFUO010000169.1:0-5698 GCA_964522065.1 uncultured Bacteroidales bacterium
ACATCAGCAAAAAAACGTCCCATCTTACCGGCACCCAAAATCAAAATCTTCATATAAATATTTTTAAAACTCAAAAATAACCCATCACACTTGTAATTAATAGACTAAACCATTAACCTCTAAAAACTAACCACTAATAACTAATCACTACTTCATCACCTCCATCTGCTGCCTTACAGACTCCTCATGTATTGCCTCCAGAATCTTTTTCATACATTCTCCGTCAATGCCAAAGCTGGTTGCCTGATTAATCCTGCCTTCCAGAATCTCACTATATCTGGCAGTCTGAAGTATCTGAATATTGTGTTCTTTTTTGTAAGTACCAATTTCACGGGAAATCCTCATACGCTTAGCCAACACTTCAAGCAATTGGTCGTCCATCTCATCTATTTGTTTACGTAATTCGCTCAGACTTTCTGTGGTTTGAGTAATATCCCTTATAACCAGCAAATTGAGAATGTAATCAAGAATGTCAGGAGTCACCTGCTGATCTTTATCACTCCATGCACAATCAGGATCACAATGCGATTCAATAATTAAACCATCAAAGTTCAGATCCATAGCCTGTTGAGAAATAGAAGCAATCAGTTCACGCTTGCCACCAATATGACTTGGATCACAAAACATAGGCAGGTTGTTACCAAAACGTCTTCTCAACTCGATTGGAATGTGCCACATAGGCATATTTCTATAAATTTTCTTATCTGATGAGCTGAAACCGCGATGTATTACACCAAGCTTTCTTACTCCAGCAAGGTACAGTCGCTCTATACCACCAATCCACAAATCAAGATCAGGATTAACCGGATTCTTAATCAGTACAGGCATATCCGAACCCGCTAATGCATCTGCAATTTCCTGCATAGCAAACGGATTAGCAGAAGTTCTTGCACCAATCCAAAGAATATCAATACCATACTTAATAGCCTCAGAAACATGTTTTGCTGTTGCAACTTCAGTTGAAACGTACATGCCATATTCTGCTTTTACTCTTTTTAACCATGGCAAACCGGCAGAACCGATACCTTCAAAAGCACCCGGGCGTGTTCGCGGTTTCCATATACCTGCTCTGAATATTTTTATTCCTTTTTCAGACAGCTGTTTAGCTGTTGTCATTACCTGCTCTTCTGTCTCTGCGCTGCAAGGGCCCGCGATAACAATAGGCCTTTTAGGATCTACACCCGGCAGCAAAATCGATTCAAATTCCATCTTTTCCATATCTTTTATTATAATTTCAAATTTAAGTTTTTAGTTTTTAGAGATTAGTTTTTAGTGGCCTGTAACATCTTCAGCAACTAATCACTAAAAATTAATCACTAATCACTAATCACTAATCACTACTTTTTCTATTCTCCCCAACGCCTCCTCCAGTTTTTCTTCTTTGCAGCAAAGAGACAACCTTATGTAGCGGTTTCCGTTACTTCCGAAAATGAAACCGGGAGTTATAAAGACTTTTGCATCGTATAAAACCTTGTCTGCCAGCTCTCCGGCATCCTTGTATTTGTCGGGGATTCTGCCCCAAAGAAACATGCCAGATTGAGCAGGGTCGAAATAACAACCAAGAACGCCCATAATTTGTTCAGCAATTTTTCTTCTGTGTCCATAAATCTCGTTCATTTTGTCAAACCAGTTTTGGTCGGCATTAAGTGCAACCATTGCAGCCTTCTGCATTGGGCGGAACTGCCCTGAGTCAACATTGCTTTTCACCTTGACTATCCATTCCAGAAATGTAGGGTTTGTAGCAACCATACCCATTCTCCAGCCAGGCATATTGTGAGACTTGCTCATCGAATTGAGCTCGATGCAGATATCTTTTGCACCCGGAACACTCAGAATGCTCAAATATTCGTTGCTGAGAATAAAACTATAAGGATTGTCGTTGCAAATCACGATGTTATGTTTTTTTCCAAAAGCAACAAGCTTTTCGAACAGCTCCATTGTTGCACGGGCACCAGTCGGCATGTGAGGGTAATTTACCCACATCAATTTTACGTTCGAAAGATCCATCTTTTCGAGCGCCTCAAAATCGGGATGACATCCCTTTTGTTCGAGCAGATCGTAGTTGTAGATGCTTGCCTGCACGATATTGCTGACAGATGTATACGTTGGGTACCCCGGATTTGGCACCAAAACCCCGTCTCCCGGATTTAAAAATGCCATCGAAATATGTAGTATTCCTTCTTTAGAACCTATTAAAGGTTGTATCTCTTTTTCAGGATCCAACGTTACTCCGTACCATTTCTTGTACCAATTTCCGTATGCTTTTCTCAATCCGGCAATACCCTGAAATGGTTGGTAACCATGAGCATCTGCCAGCATAGCATCATCATTGAGTGCTTTTATAGTTTCCTCAGAAGGAGGGAGGTCAGGACTTCCTATACCCAGGCTTATAACATTAAGCCCTTTTGCGTTCATGTCAGCTACTTCTTTCAGCTTTTTTGAGAAGTAGTATTCAGATACATTTTCAAGCCTGTCGGCTGGTTTTATAGTTTTCATGTTGCCTGTATCTTTAAACAAGTTGTTTACCAGTGTTATATTCACCCAAGAGCCTCAGGTTTTTTGTCAGAGGCCTTATTGCATCCAGACTCTGTTTGTACTTCATATAGTCAGCATAAGTCAAATCGACAAAAAACAAATATTCCCACTCGTGACCAATTATTGGCATAGACTGTATTTTTGTTAAGTTGTCGTGATAAAAAGAAAGCACTGAAAGCACCTGGGAAAGTGTACCCTCTTCGTGTCTGGTAGTAAAGACAATTGAAGATTTGTTTGTCTCAGAAGTATTAATGTATTGATCGGCAGTATATCTATCTGAAAGTATAAGAAACCGCGTAAAATTGCGTTTGTTGGTTTCAATACCGGCTTCCAGCACTTCCAGACCGTATATTTCTGCAGCTCTTGCGCTACATATCGCAGCTCTGCCAGCAATTTTACCTTCAGAAATAGCCTTGGCACTCAAAGCTGTATCTTCACTTTCGACAGCTTTGCAATCAGGGTGTTCCTTTAGAAAATCCTCGCATTGCATAAGAGCCATTGGGTGAGAATGTACCTCAGTGATATCCTGCATAGTCTGACCCGGTAAAGCTGCAATTACATGGCTTATTCTGATTTTAATCTCACCAATAATGCTTGTTTCGCTTTCACGAAGTAAGTTGTGGTTTCCCAGAAGATTACCAGCTATTGTGTTTTCAATCGCAACAATACCCAGAACACTATTATCTTTACGTATAGCAGCAAAGACATCCTTAAACGTGTGACAATCTACAATTTCAACATCTTCACCTTCAAAAAATGCCCTGGCAGCGATTTCGTGATACGCACCTGCTACACCCTGTATTGCAACTTTCTTCATAATAATGTATTTTAAAAAAAAATCCCGCTCATTTCTGGCGGGATTCATCTGTTCTATTTTATCTTTTTAGATTTTACACACAACATCCCGCTCTTACTGGTTAAAGTAAAAGTAAAAATAAAAGTATGCAAAACCATTTTGTTTCATCTCTGTGATTTTATGGGGACAAAAGTACAATTTTTTTTTAATTTGAAAGTAAAAGTGACATTTTTATATGAAAAAAATATGTTTTTCGTCGTTAAACTTAACTTTTCCATCTTCACACATATGTCTGAGTACCTTAATTATTCTGTTTTTGTCACCTTCAACAGAGTCTATAAGATCCTTATTCATTAACGGTTTGGTAGTTAAGGCAGCTAAAATAGCAGCCGAGTACTTATTGTACTCATAACGACTCATCCCGGTTTCGTTTTTTGAAAGACAAACATCACAATGACCACAGTCCTCAGCCTTTTGCTGACCAAAATAAAGCAGCAACTGACGGCTGCGACATATCTGATTGTCTGTAGCATAGCCAATTACACCTTTTATTCTTATTTGTGACCGTTCAAGCCTGTCTTCGTAAACATTTTTCCTTATTGCAACCCTTTCGGTTTCTTCACGTTTTACTTTATAAATAATGTATGGCGTTTTTTTGCGAGGAATATAATGAATCACACCAATACGTGATAGCGCAAGCAGTTGATTGTAAACATCTTCACCTGAAGTACCTATTCTTTTACCTATCAACTCTTCATCAATATTAATAAAGTCAGTGAAAAGCCCTGTGTACGACCTTAAAAGTATCTCAAGCAAGCTGTCAAATTTAGAATTATCAAGTTTAAGCTTGTACAGCTCGTCTCTTTTTGTGAGAATATATACCCTCGAAGGGTTATCAATGTCATCTGTCAATTCAAGATAGCCGGCTTGTTCAAGTATTTTCAGAGCATTAAAAGCATGCAGAAAGTTATATTTAAATTTCGTACAAAAATCAGTCAGATTAAAAGCATACAAAACTCCCAGTCCCTCACCAACCGCAACCTGAAAATAGCTCGAAAGCGATTCGTAAACCCTTCTAATGTAGTCTTTGTCTGGAAAACTGTCACTAAGATGCTTTTTTAATCTTATCGAGTCAGACTTATGATACAGCAAAACCGCGAATGCTTTTTGCCCGTCTCTTCCTGCACGGCCTGCCTCCTGAAAATAAGCTTCGATAGAATCGGGAACATCCATATGAATTACCATTCTTACATCAGCCTTGTCAATACCCATACCGAAAGCATTTGTAGCAACTATAACCCTGCATTCACCACTTTTCCATGCAGCCTGCCTGGCATCCTTGGTTTCGTTGGTAAGACCTGCATGAAAAAAATCTGCAGAAATACCGTTCTTCCTTAACAATGAAGCAAATTCCTTGGAATTCTTACGGCTACTAACATAAACCACAGCACTACCACTTGTCTTTTTAAGAATGCTGAGCATTTCTTTTTCCTTATCTTCAGTCTGCCTGACCACATAGGCAAGATTTTTTCTCTCAAAGCTCTTTCTAAAAACATTCTTTTCTTTAAACTGCAACCTTTCCTGAATATCTTCAACTACAGAAGCAGTTGCAGTAGCAGTCAATGCGAGTATTGGAACCTCTGGCAGATAAGTTCTTATCTCTGATATATTGAGGTATGAAGGTCTGAAGTCATAACCCCATTGAGAAATACAATGTGCTTCGTCAACAGCAATCAGGTTAATACTCATATTAACAATGCGTTCCCTGAAGAGAGTAGTAGAAAGTCTTTCGGGCGACACGTATAAAAACTTGAAATTACCATAATGGCAATTGTCAAGTGTAAGTACAATTTCCTGCCTTGTCATACCAGAGTATATGGCAGCAGCCCTGATACCGTTTTTTTTGAGATTGTTTACCTGGTCTTTCATTAAGGCAACCAGCGGGGTGATTACCAGGCAGATACCTTCCATGGCAAGCGAAGGTACCTGAAATGTTAAGGATTTTCCACCACCAGTCGGCATCAGGGCAAGAGTATCTTTGCCCTGACAAACCGAGGTGATTATTTCTTCCTGTAAATCTCTGAAATCATCATAGCCCCAGTACTTCTTGAGAATTTCCTTATAAATGCTCATTTACGCATTCAGATATGGTGTAATCATTGATGTTTAAACACCAAATAATAGCTGTTAATGACCCTCGTGGATTCTTATATCTTTTATAAGTAACTGAATAGAACTGCTTCCGTTGTAATTGTTTTCTTCAATATTGTAAACAATATCAAAGGGATGCAGAGCTTTTATATGATCGTTATGCTCATATTGACCAAAAGCAATACCATTCATTATGCTTTCAGAATGACTGTCAAC
>CAZFUO010000170.1:0-5680 GCA_964522065.1 uncultured Bacteroidales bacterium
TTCTTAACAATGGCAAGCCCAAGACCGGTCCCGCCAAGCTTTCTTGTTCTGCCTTTATCTACACGATAAAATCTCTCGAAAATTCTGTTAAGGTGTTCTTCTGAAATACCTTCCCCTGTATCATAAACATTAAAATAGCAACGTTCATTATCATTCAGGAAGCAATTAACTCCAATCTCTATATTTTCTCCTGCATATGAAATTGCGTTATCTATCAGGTTTCTGAAAATAGAATATAACAATGAGGGATTGCCATATACTTTTATATCTGAAGAAATATCTTTATTTAAAATTATATTCTTCTGCTTAGCTTCATTATCGACCTCAGCCATTATTTGAGTAACTAATTCATTTATATTTACTTCTTCCTTTTCTACCAATTTTGGAGCCTCATCCATTCTGGTTAATGTTGATATATCTCTAAGTAAATCACTGAGTCTTTTACTCTGCAAATATGTTCTTTCAATAAATTTCTTCTGCTTATCCTGAGGTAAATCGGGATTAGAAATTATTGTTTCCATATATCCCTGAATACTACTTATAGGAGTTTTGAGCTCATGAGCTATATTTTGGGTAAGCTGTCTTTTAAGTCTGGTTTCTTCCTCGCTGTGAGTTATTTCATTTATACTAACTTCAAAAGTTCTGTCCTGAAAAATAATGCACTGTACAAAAAATATTCTGCCACTTTTTTCTACCTGAAGCGAATACTTTTGCATATGACCCAACAAGTTTTTTATCTGCTGATTTTTGTTGAGATATACATTAAGATCTTTAAATTCCGGTAATTCAAAAATACCTTTTGCAGATTGTACAGGTACATCTGAAATAAGGTTTATGTATTGAATAAATACATTATTTGCAATAATTTCCTTCCTGTCCTGATTAAACACAGCCAAACCTTCCCTGGCTGTTTGTAAATGTGTAATAAGCTTTTCTCTTTCAAACATCAAATCGTCTCTGGTAGCACTGATTCTTTTAAACAAGCTCACAATATGATTTGATATTTCTCCCAATTCATTTTGCGGGAATTCCTGCTCTGTGTCAATAGAAAGATTTTTATCCGCATTTTCTGCAAAATCCCTGAGTTGTTTTACAGTCTTGCCCATTTTATGAGTTATACTGTAAATAAACATCAACATTATAAACATCAGTACAATTATAAAAATCAAAAAGCTATAATCAGCTTTAAGCATCTGATTTAGTTGATTATCGTAAGGTCTTGAGCATCTTACAATATAGTCATCAAATCTTGTGGCTGCGTAGAAAAAAGTTTTGCCAGTGGTTTCCGATTTACGTCTTACCGAAACTCCGTTTCCTGTGGTAAGAGCATCTTTTATCTCCGGTCTGTCAAGATGATTTTGCAAGTTGTCTGCCTCGTTATCAAAAACAACATTACCGGAATAATCGATTACTGAAACTCTTAAATCTTTTACATTCAGACTTGTAATCAGACTGTTAATTGCAGTATCATTTAAACCATTCTTATTTATAACCTCAATAACCAGCCTGTTATAACTTTCTATCTGATCAGATAATAATCCAATACGAAATTCTTTTTCTCTGTTATATTCGTAAATACTTACCAGCACTACAAATATCAGAAATGTAGATATTATAGCAAAAAACTGCTTCTGATGAAAAGAAAATCTGGGCTTTCTTATTGATGTAGTCATAAAATAGTGTTTTAGTTGTAGTCAAAACAGTAACCATACCCAAGTCGTGTAACTATAAACTTACCATAATCACCCAACTTCTTTCTCAGCCTAGTTATATTTACATCTATTGTTCTGTCAAGTACATAAACATCGTCAGACCATACCATTGACAGAATTTCCTCTCTGGAAAAAACTCTGCCCGGGTGAGACAACAATAAAAGCAACATCTCAAATTCTTTTTTCGTTAAAACAACAGGTTCGTTATAAAGATAGACCTTTTTACCTGTAACATTAATTACCAGATCGTCATACTTTATTACATCTTCCTTATCTGAATTTGAATCAGACTTTGCTCTTCTCAGAACGGCTTTTACCCTTACTGTTACCTCCCTTATCGAAAATGGTTTTGATATATAGTCATCTGCGCCAACATTAAATCCTGTCAACATATCGTTTTCAGTATCTTTAGCTGTGATAAATATTATAGGAACCGCTACTGTCTTTTCATTTTTCCTAAGCAAATCGGCAAACTTAAAACCAGACATTCCTCCCATCATTACATCAAGAATAATGAGTTGATATTTATTCAGGTCTTTAGTTAAAGCTTCTTCAGCTGAATTAGCTGTATCTACTTCGTAACCTTCGCTTTCGAGATTAAATTGCAAAATCTCACATAAATCTTCTTCGTCGTCAACAACGAGTATTTTATTTTTCATTGTCTCTATGTTTTAGCACCTTAGCATCCAGATAGAAGACAATTTCCTCAGCTATATTAGTACAATGGTCTCCTACTCTTTCAAGTTTTCTGAATACACCTGATAATTGTAATGCATCCATTGCGTTAGAAACGGGATTCTCCTGAATATATGCAACAAGAATGGATGGAGCCTTTTTATTAATGTCGTCAACTACGGAATCCATTTCAAAGACCTTTCCGGCTATTTCAGTATTCTCCTTTTCAAAAGATTCATGAAGAATGCCAAGCATTTCTTCTACAGATTTAAACATCTCTGCTATCTGAAGTTTCTTAATCAGCTCAGGGTCTAAAGCCGGCTCCCTGCAATCAACAACAAAGCGTGCTACCCCTTCTGCAAAGTCACCAATTCTTTCAAGATTTGTATTAATCTTTAAAATGGCAAGAGCAAATCGCAAATGTACAGCAACAGGGTTGTAAAGCGCAATGAAGTCTTCAACATCACTATCTATTTTCAACTCGAAAGCATTAACTCTCTTTTCACGAAGTATAACCTGCCTGGCAAGGTCTTTATTAAGAGTTAGAACAGATTCACCTGCTCTTTGCAACTGATTGTAAACCAGCGTCCACATTTCGAGAGTTTCTTTCTTTAAAGCATCGAGCTCAATTTCTACTTTGTATACCATATGTTTAAGATTTTCAGTTTCAAAGTACGTAATACTGTGTTACAAATATGTTACAAACTTGTGAAGTGATAATGTAAGTCCAAATATAACAATAAGTTCTGAAAACTGTTTTTCAATTCAATATGTAATTATTACTTTTGCAACACATTTTTCGCGGAAATAGCTCAGTCGGTAGAGCATTAGCTTCCCAAGCTGAGGGTCGCGGGTTCGAGTCCCGTTTTCCGCTCAATAAAAACAGCTGTTTTAATAAGAAACAGCTGTTTTTTTGTATAACAATATTTTTATTATTAAGTTTGGATGTTTTTAAATTACATACCAAATATCTAAACCTGAAAAATCATGTTAGTTACTACAACGCCTTCTGTCGAAGGTAAAAAAATCGTAAAGTATCTTGGAGTAGTCAGTGGTGAGGCTGTAATCGGAGCCAATATCTTCAGAGATCTATTTGCCGGCATCAGAGATATCGTAGGTGGCCGTACAGGCTCATACGAAAGAGTTCTGAGAGATGC
Organism: uncultured Bacteroidales bacterium; assembly: GCA_964522065.1. Classification (GTDB taxonomy): domain Bacteria; phylum Bacteroidota; class Bacteroidia; order Bacteroidales; family UBA1402; genus UBA8389. The sequence goes on from CAZFUO010000170.1 coordinate 3,545, forward strand.
AAAGGAAAGTGCAATGGCTGAAATGCAGGAAATTGCACTTAAAATGGGAGCTAATGCAATTGTTGCAATTGACCTTGACTATGAAACAATAGGAGCTAACGGCAGCATGCTTATGGTTTCAGCCAGCGGAACCGCTGTGGTCATAGAATAACTCAATATAGAAATGAATATTAAAAAATATATTAGCCTGATCTTAATAGTTTTGATTCAGGCCGGTTCTGGTTTTGTTTTTTCTCAAAATGATGACAGCCTGAAAGGTTGGTGGGAAATGAAAAGTGGAAATACTGTAAGAAAAATGTTTTTTACAGAAGATGGTTATTTTCTGGGTTTTGCAGAAGCCAATGGCGGTCTGACCCCCTACAATATGGGTAAATACTTTGAGGTAGGTGAAAATATTGTTTCAATGCATCATTTTAATATGATGGGCAAGCCATATGGACTTACAAATACTTACGAGGTTTTGATTAACGAAAAATCGATGTCTTTAGATGGCTTCTTTATGAGGCAACCAAGGCCTGAACCTGAAAATCTGTTTGAGTATAGTCGTATTAAAGAAACATGGACAAGATCTGGTGAAGCAACAGATCTTTTATCGAGAGATAAAGCTGTAAAGTGGTTAAATGACAAGGTAAAGGTATCAGAAAAAAGAAAGCCTGTTACAGCTGATAATTTCTTCAAAAGAGACAAAGCCAAAATTTGCGGTTTCATAGATGGATACGAAATTTTATCTTCTGAAAAAACATACGGGATTATCTACCTCAGTAATGAACTAACCAGAGAGGATATTCCACTTGCAGTTGAATTTTCTAAAGATGGCAGGTTTGAAATCGATTTACCAATGAGTCATCCAAAAAATCTGTATTTGAATATATTCAATACAATTTTTGAATTTTATGCAGAGCCGGGACAAACTCTGGGCATAGAAATTGATTGGAAGGATCTTTTCGTAAACAGAGGCAAAAATGGAAATAAAGTTATAAACTATTATGGAAACATTGCTGAAATCAACCGTCAGCTGAATGAATTGCCTGATTATAATCAATACAGCAATTTTAGAAATGCAGTAAAAACCAAATCTCCTGATGTTTTTGCTATTGAAAGAAAATCAGAATTAGATAAGTACCTCAAGAATATTGAGAAAGCCACAAATTATTCACCTGAAGTTATTGAAATGGCCGTAATCAATGCCAAATGTGACAACGCTAAGGATATGCTTGATTTCCTTATGAACAGAAATTACGAAAAAGATACTTCAAATTTATTTTTGAAAATGCCTGTATCCGGAGAATATTTCGATTTTCTAAGAACACTCCCTATGGACAATCCAAAAATGATGAGTTCAAAAAGCTTTTCTACATTCATTAACAGGCTTGAATTTAATAATGTTTACAGAAAGGAAGGCAGATATTTCTCTGCTATTAATGGTAAAGCAATAGTAGATCATCTTGAAAAGGAATGGATTAGAAATGATTCTAATTTTTATGCAAATACAGGAATAAAGCCTAATCTGTTTACTCAGATTATGAAAATAAGAACTCTTAAGTTTTATCTTGAAAACAGCAAAAAAGAAGATGCTATTGCTATGCTTGACAGATATAAAACATTCTTTACAAACGACTTTATTAAAGATGAAAGTGACAGACTTTATAAGAGTTATTATGAAAAGGCTGAAGGCTATAAACTACCAAAAGGAAAAAGCAGTGAATTGTTCAAAGAACTAATTTCAGCTCATAAAGGCAAATATGTTATTGTTGACTTTTGGGCAACAAGTTGCGGACCTTGTGTCAGTAATATAAAAAGAACCCTTGAATCAAGACGATTATATAAAGATAGTCAGGACGTTGCATTTGTATTTGTAACTGATGATGGTTCATCTCCAGAAAACACATACAACAACTTCATTAAAGAAAATGAACTGCAGAATACATTCAGATTGCCTGAAAGTGATTATGTTCTTTTAAGAGAGTTGTTTAAATTTAACGGGATTCCAAGATATGTCCTTGTAGGAAGAGATGGAGAAATACTAAATGACAACTATGAGATAAGCAGATTTAACATCGATGTGAAGAAATTCACTTCCAAGTGAGCTGTACTGGAGTCGAACCAGTGACCCCTACCCTGTCAAGGTAGTGCTCT
>CAZFUO010000171.1:0-5648 GCA_964522065.1 uncultured Bacteroidales bacterium
TGTACCCCCTAAGAAAAAATGAGGGAGTAAGGTGCTGAAAGAAAGCAGATTAGCCCGCAAAGGTGGCTTTCCCGTCCATACCGCAAAATCAGACTCTAAGAATGTTGAAATCAACTTCTTAGAGTTTTTTGTTTTGTATTAATTCCATTTTATTACTGTACCTTGAGAGGTGTTTAGTTCTTTTTCACCAGCGTATATTGCAAAACATTGGTCTGTGGTTGCGCCTCTGAGTTTTGCCCACTTCGAAATATATTTGAAAAAGTCCTTGGAGTATGTGGCGCTTGATTTAATCTCGTAAGCATACGGTTTTCCATCAACATAGTTCAATAAATCGACTTCATTACCAGTGCTGTCTCTCCAGAAAGTGAGGTTAGGCTCTTCGCCTTTGTTAAACGAATCTTTTACAAACTTATTAATCACTAAGTTTTCAAACAAGCCACCACGTAGGAAGTGTGTTGAAACTTGCTCTGCAGTCCTAATATCTAACAGCGAACAAGCTAAACCTGTGTCATAGAAATATAATTTAGGAGACTTCACTAATCGCTTTGCAAAGTTGTTATGGTCGGGTTTTAGTAGATAACATATAAAACTTGCTTCTAAAACGGATAGCCATTCGCTAGCAGCCGTTACTGAGATACCGCATTCGTTTGCCAAAGAGGACATGTTAAGCAATTGTCCAATACGTCCGGCACAGAGCTTTATAAAACGAATAAATTTGCTTAAATCACCAATATTTCGCATTTGCCGAACGTCCCTTTCAACATAAGTCTGAATATAGAACGGGTAGTAATCATTAGGCTCAATGTTTTTATCATAAAGACGCGGATATGATCCTTTGAAAATCTCTTCATCTACTTTTGCGGGCAATATATTTCCATTTTTCATCTCTTTGTGCGAAAAAGGCAGCAGCTTTAATATAGCTGTTCTTCCAGCTAAAGATTGATTGATGTTCTCCATCAATAAAAAATTATGCGACCCGGCAAGCAGATACATACCTTCCTTGTTTTGAGTATCAACGTGTGTCTGCAAATATGAAAATAAAGATGGTACCCGTTGTGCCTCATCGATAATAGTACGGTCTGGATATGTAGCAAGGAAGCCCCGAGGATCTTCGGTGGCAAACAATCGCATGTCTGGATCTTCTAATGATACATACTTGTAGTTAGGGAAGGATGCTTTAAGCAATGTAGACTTTCCCGATTGTCGTGGACCTGTTATGGTTACAATCGGATACTTTTTAATCATCTCTAAAAGTTTGTCTTGAAGGATTCTTTCTATCATTTAAAATGCGTTTTCTGCAAATTTAATCTTAGAAAGTGAATTTGCAAACTTTATTATCTAAAAATCAACTAGTCTCGCATTTCAAGGATGATTTTTGTTTTTGGTTAGAGGAGAAATCATCGTAAGGTATAGCATCTGCCGATTCGTATAAGTTTTAAATTTACTCAATGTTTTTAAATCTACAAAAAGCTATATGAACAGTATTGCAGAAATAATCACCATGAATTATGGTTTTTTAATTTAAATTTGTGGAGTAATGCAATAAATTATGTGATATGATCAACACGGAGGACATGCAAAAATACATTGAGAAAAGGATACGAGAAACTTGTCTTGGTATTCCTACCATCGAAGAGCTTAACGTATTTGTAGCCGAATGGATGCAAATTGAAAATAGTCGCCCGTTGGCGGATTTCGAAGATTATTCTCCTACAGAAATGCGGCATATCATGTATAATCTGTTTGGAGATAATTGCCCTGTTAAATTAGCTGATTTTGCTGAAAAGGATTGTGATTCTGTTCCTTTATTCAGGCAGATTAAAAAGTTGCTGGAGATTATAGAAAAGGAAGAGAATTTGAAACTAACCAAAATAGGAAATCTTCCTCCTCGTATTGTTAAGGAAGTGTATGCTGTTGGGGCACCCGAACCTTATATACAAAGTGGCATAGTGAACTTACGTACGGAAAATGATTCAAATTCTGTCCAAATGGCAAGAATTGCTGTAGATTTGATGGGGGTAATAAAAAAACGCAACAACTCTCTTTCTTTGACAAAGAATGGCGGAAAACAAATAAAAGATAACTGCAAATTGTTATCGAGCTTATTAACTGTGATGTTTACAAGATTCAATACTGCTTATTTTGATCTATATTCAACTAATAATACCGGAACTCTAGGTCTTGGTTTTAATCTTTTGCTTTTAAATAAATACGGGAAAGAAGACCAAAGAGATACGTTTTATGCTGACAAATATTTTAAAGCATTCCCCACTTTACTAGAAGAAATCACTGAAGAATACATGCCACGTGAAAATATAGCAACAAATTGCTATTCATTTAGAGTATTCGACATGTTGCTGTATCATCTTGGACTTGTATCAATAGAAGATAATGATAGATACAAGCCAAGTCACATAAAGCTGATTAGAAGAACAGATCTTTTTGAAGTTCTGTTTAATATCTAAAGAAATATAGAAATTTGATATCTAAATAAATAATTTTCAATAAAGTATCCTAAAAAGGAAACATTTGTGTGCTTTTGTAAAAAAGAATGTAATTTTCTATTGAAGACAGTGTAGAAGATTTGGCTCGTGTTTGTTATAATAATGGAGTGGGAATATTATGAAGCAACCGGACTATACATTGAGAGTCCGGCTTATTTATTAAAGAAATTTCAAAGCTCAATGAGCTTTGAAATTCCATTTTGAATTATCGCTATTCATATCAAATTTGCCCAGAGTGGGGGTGCTGTCACCTGAAGAAATCAGGGCTAGAGATTCTTTAGAGCCTGGGATAGTTTTTGGCATAATTCTGAAAGTACCGTCAGTTAACTGATCAATTCTCCAGAGTTGTTCGGATGCACCTGTAAATTCAGGTACTGTAATTACTTCTGCGTCAGATGTTGCAGCAAGTGCTCTGTTTGTACCAGCTATTATTATTTTGTAATATGGGCCGCCAATATATCCGCCTGCTTCAGGTACAGCTGAGATTGTCCACTTCTGATGAGGTCTGAACATATAATCTCCTATTCTTACATTTATATTTCCTGTTGGCCAGGTGTTGATAACATCTGACAATTCCTGTGATGGCACTGGTTTGATTGGCTCGTCGTTATTGCGGTTAAAACCACGCATTCCTCCTGGCATTCTTACAAAATCGACAGTTAATTCTAATGCATAACCTCTGCGTTCGGACTCTATTTCATAAGTGCCTTCTTTAATATTATTTCCGGCAACCGGCCATCCGTTTTTCCATAATAAAGGACGAATTGCAAGTACACTGCGTCCGCTTTGATCTAAGTCTGCTTCGTAATGACAAGACATTTTTTCTACACCATCTTCTACAATAAAGCGTCCGAAGTGTCCGGGGCCTGTAACTCTTCCACCAGCTGCAACTACCATTTTTCCTCCACCTTCTAACATATCTCTTCCCATATTGTCTATGTACGGACCGGTAACTTTTCTGGAACGACCTACAACGATATTATATGTTGAGTTTGCACCATCGCAGCAAGTGCCATGAGTGCCCAGGAGATAATACCATCCATCACGATACATTAATGCAGTTGCTTCACAGTCGATTGCAATATTTATTTCTTTATTGCCTTTTACTCTGTGTCCTGTTTTTGGGTCTAATTCCACAAGGCGGATAAATCCGAAATATGTGCCGTAAGATAACCATAGTCTTCCGTCTTTAGGATCTAAAAGCAGGCCCGGATCGATAGCATCACAATCTTCCATATTTTGAGATGAAGCTACTACGACAGGTTCTGTATATTTGAAATCGGGAGAGTTTGGATCGAGTGTTTTATTCCACATAGTATTTATTTTGCCATCGTGTCCGCCACCAAGTCCACCTCCTGTAGAACCGTAAACAACAAGATAGCGATCTCCGATTTTCATAGCATCAGGAGCTGCTCCACCGCCAGGTCTTACTGCTCCACTATGCCAAACCCAACCATCTTCTGATATTAAACCTCCGCTACCGGTTCCGAAGGTGTAGTATTTACCATCACATTCCATAATGGTTGATGGGTCGTGAATAAATGGTTTCCCTACCTGAGCTGTAATATTTGAGCTGAGACTCAATGCTAAAAGGGCTGCTGCGCCCGCAATACTATTTTTAAATTTCATATAGTTATTCATTATTTCATTCACAAGTTATGGTAATATTTTTTATAGGTTGTCCTTTTTCGTCTAAGAAACGGACGCAAAAATCACTCATGCCGGGGCCATTAATTACGGCTCCTCTAAGGATGTTTTTCCCTTTTTTCAATGTTAAGCGATTTGATGTAGCGTCATCTACAACCATTCGTCTGTCTCCGGAAAGCAGCAGAACTTCTTTTCCGTTTAACCACCACATCGATGCAGAGTTTGAACCCGCTGCCAATCTGACATTTTTTATCTCCTCAGGGCTGTTTATTACGGTTACTGCCCAAAACAATATTCCATAATATTCTTTTCTCAGACCATAAGCGAATCGAAATAATTTTACGTTGTAATTATTGCTTTCAAGTGCATGCCATGAAAGTTCTTGTGTGCCTGCTTTTACTTTATCTCCGTTTTTTGGCAGAACTGTAAACTGTCCGGGAAAGTATTCTGTATAAAATGCTGTTCTCAAATAACTGTCGGTGAATACAGTATTTCCGCGGTTGGGTTTGCTTATCGGCTCAAGTAGCAGCCAGCGTTGTATGAAACCTTTTGGATCGGGTGTTTTTTTAGCTGTTGTAGCCGGTTTAAAATAAGGTGCTATACTTCTTGTTGTGTCAGGGGTATTTGCTGCCTGAATGCCCGATGCGATTAGAAAAAATGAGAATAATGCCAGAAGCATTTTTTTGCTTTTAATATTCATGGTATGATTATATAAATTACCCTACAAATTTAATAAGGAATTCTTTTATCAACCAGGCAGTACTCAAAAGCTACAACAATTGTATCAATTTTTGGAACTTATACTCATTTCTTTCCAGAACGGAGCCGATTTGTATTTTTCTAAAGAGGCCAAAGGAACTTTCACGCTTACCTTTTCTTTATGCCAGAAGAAGATGTCATCTATAAACGGTGGCTCTTCTGCCTCTATAATTATAGTTTTAAGTACGGGATTATTAAAGAGACAATCTTTATGTATCGAAACCACGCTTGCAGGTATTGTTAGTGTTTCAAGTTGCTTGCAGTTGCTTAGAACACCATTGGTTATATCTTTGACACTTTTAAATTGAAATTCTTTGAAGCTGCAAACAGCAAATGCATATTCTCCTATCATTTTCAGGCTTTCAGGCAGATCAATTGAAGTCAGTGATTCACAGCCGTTAAATGAAAAGCCTGCTAGGTATTGCAGATTGCTTGATAACTTCACGGTTTCGATATTTTTACATCCCTGAAAGGCTGCGGTTGAAATAGTTTTTACACTGTTTGGTATTACAATGTTTTTCAAATTAATGCAATCCTGAAATGCATGGCGTTCTATGGAAAGTACTCCTTCGGGTATATTTACAGATGTGATTTCGGCTTTATAAAATGCTTTAACATCAATACATACAACGGGATATTGTTTCCCCTGGTACTCGACGAATGATGGTATTTCTATATCTCCGCTGTATTTGCTGCCGTCAGTTGGAGATGTAAGAGTAGTTCCATTTGCCTTTTTAT
>CAZFUO010000172.1:0-5627 GCA_964522065.1 uncultured Bacteroidales bacterium
TTAGTGTTTAGCACATAAGACCGGCAATGCCAGTCTGAAAATTAGATGAAACAATTGAAAATACTAGTAACTTTGCTTACGTTCTTTGCAGCTAAGACCGAACTAACTATGGTGTTTTGAACCCCTTGTTTAGCATGGTTTAAGTCACAATTGTTGAAATATTTGGCGTTATCCTCGTGATAAACCCGTTTAGGAGTTTAAATTTATCTTTGTGACTTAGCATAGAATTAACCAATAAATTCATAGTCATGAAAAGTACCAATTTAAATTCTCCTACATTTGAGTTATTACGGCCTAATGCCGCAGGCATTGATATTGCTAGTCAAATGCATTATGTTGCTGTTCCTTGCGATAGAGACGCACAAAGCGTTCGCAAATTTGGAGGTTTTACTGAGGATTTACATGAGATGGCACGTTGGCTCCAATCATGTAATATCGATACAGTAGCCATGGAATCCACAGGCGTGTATTGGATTCAACCATTTCTTGTTTTAGAGGAATATGGCTTTGATGTTTTTCTTGTCAATGCCCGACACATTAAGAATGTATCTGGTCGTAAATCAGATGTAAAAGATTGCCAGTGGATTCAGCAACTGCATTCCTATGGCTTATTGAACAAGAGTTTTCAGCCCGATGATTTAATTCGCGAATTAAGAACGTATGTTCGACAACGCAAGAATCTTACTCAGGGCTACTCAACGCAAGTGCAATTGATGCAAAAAGCATTCGATCAAATGAACATCAAATTACACAATGTAATATCAGACATAACTGGTAAATCGGGAATGCTAATGATTGATGCAATATTGAACGGAGAGCGTGATGCAAATATCCTTGCCCAATTGGCAGATTCAAGAATCAAAGCTCCCAGAGAAGATATTGTAAAATCATTACAAGGGATTTGGAGACAAGATAATCTATTCGAATTAAAGCAGGCGTATGAAATCTATCTGGTGTTCAGAGATAAAATTGCTGATTGTGATAAACAAATAGAAGCTGTTCTTGCTCAAATTGCAAAAAACACGAGTCGTACAGAACAAAGGCCGAAAGACAATCAAAAAGGAAACTCAAAGAGAAAAGCAAATGGAAAGAATAAATTCACTTTTAATGCTACTTCTTATTTGAATGATATTTCCGGAGTTAACCTTACAGATATTTTTGGCATAAGTGAACTGACAGTTACTGAGATAGTTTCAGAGATTGGAACAGATATGTCAAAATGGGCAACAGAAAAGAATTTCACTTCTTGGTTGAATTTAGCACCTAATACAAGAACATCGGGTGGTAAAAGATTAAAAAGCAAGCCAATGAAAAAGAAAAATAAAGCTGGACAAGCTTTTCTCTTAGCAGCATCAACTCTCAAATCGAGCAATAACTGGCTTGGAGAGTTTTATAGAAGAATTAAAGCTAAAAGTGGTTCACCCACAGCTATAAAAGCTACAGCGCGCAAATTAGCAATTATCTTTTTCAAAATGATGAAAGATAAAGTGGATTTTAATCCTTTATCGTTAGAGGAATATAACCAATATTTCAAAGAACGTAAAATTAAATATATAAATAAGCAGGCTACAAACTATGGTTTCAAATTAGTGCCTGCAGATGTTGTTTCTTAGGAGTGATTAGTTTTTAGTGAAAGAGTGGTTTTTTTTGGGGGGTGAAAGATTAATTGATAGGGTTTTATGGCATTGATAATGAGAGTGATAATGATAAATATTATAATGATGGTTACTGTTTTAATAATTTTTGATTCCACCTGTCAAAGTCCTTTTGGCATGTGTCTGAAAGCTAACTTTGAGGTTTTATGGCAAGTTGCCCCGTTGCAAAATTGCGACTTCCTGTTATCTGACCTCGCGCCACTAAACACTAAAAACTAATCACTAAAAAAACTTCCATGAAAAAAGAAATCTTAAAAATTAAAAGTTTTGAGTTTGCTATAAGAATAGTAAATCTGCGTAAGTATCTTATAAATAATATGAACGAGTTTGTTATTAGTAATCAGATATTAAGAAGCGGTACATCTGTGGGAGCAATGATTAGAGAAGCAGAGTTTTCAGAGAGTAGGGCAGACTTTATACATAAGCTGTCTGTTGCTCAAAAAGAAATTAATGAAACAACATATTGGTTGGAATTATTATATAAAACTGAGTATTTACATTTTGATCAATTTGAAAGTATTAATAACGATGCAATTGAAATACTAAAACTCCTAACCAGTAGTATAAAAACCTCAAAATTGTCACTAAACACTAAACACTAAAAAACTAATCACTAAAAAACATACCCGCCTAGCATTCAAAGTACGCCCTTCGAACCCCCACCACTAATCACTAATCACTAAAAACTAATCTCTAAAAAACTCAGTTCCTGAGTTTTTTTCGTATTTTTGCACCTCCAAAAAAAATAATTAAAAAGAAATATGTTTGAGAATTTAAGCGACAGGTTAGAGAGGTCATTTCAGATTTTGAAAGGCCAGGGGAAGATTACCGAGATAAATGTTGCAGAAACCCTTAAGGATGTACGTAAAGCTTTATTGGATGCCGACGTTAACTATAAGATTGCTAAGCAGTTTACTGAGGATGTTAAAACGAAAGCACTTGGTCAGGATGTATTGACTTCTATTAAGCCTAAGGAAATGCTTGTTAAGATTGTTCACGACGAGTTGACAAGTCTTATGGGTGGTGAGCAGGCTGATATAAATATTAAAGGTAGTCCTGCAATTATTCTGATGTCAGGGTTGCAGGGAAGTGGTAAAACCACATTCTCGGGAAAACTTGCAAAAATGCTTAAATCTAAAAGGGGAAAAAATCCGCTTTTAGTTGCTTGTGACGTTTACAGACCTGCTGCTATTGAACAGTTGAAGGTTTTAGGTAGTCAGATTGATGTTCCTGTTTTTAGTGAAATCGAAAGCAAAGATCCGGTTTCGATTGCTAAAAATGCAATTGCTTTTGCAAAGAAAAACAATCATGACCTTGTTATTATAGATACTGCCGGTCGTTTGGCTGTTGACGAGCAGATGATGAATGAGATTACGGCTATCAAAAAGGCCATTAATCCTCAGGAAATACTTTTTGTTGTTGATGCGATGACTGGTCAGGATGCCGTTAATACTGCTAAGGAATTTAACGACAGACTTGATTTTGATGGTGTGATTCTAACCAAGCTTGATGGTGATACCAGAGGTGGTGCTGCATTGTCTATCAGAACCGTTGTAAACAAGCCCATCAAATTTATCGGAACCGGTGAAAAGATGGAAGCCCTGGACGCTTTCTATCCAAAGCGTATGGCAGACCGTATTTTGGGTATGGGTGACGTGGTTTCGTTGGTAGAAAAAGCACAGGAACAATATAACGAAGAGGAAGCCAGAAGGTTATCTAAGAAAATTGCAAAAAATCAATTTGACTTTAATGATTTTATTTCTCAGATTGCTCAGATAAAGAAGATGGGTAATGTTAAAGATTTAATGTCAATGATACCCGGAGTTGGTAAGGCAATTAAAGATGTCGATATTGATGATGATGCATTTAAAGGCGTTGAAGCTATTATTTCTTCAATGACTCCAAAAGAAAGAAGCAATCCGGAAATTATCAATGCCAGTCGTCGTCAGCGAATTGCAAACGGTAGTGGAACAACAATTCAGGAGGTTAACAGACTGATCAAACAATTTGACGAAACTCGCAAAATGATGCACAACATGAGTAACGCCAAATTCGGTAAAAATGGTATGAAAGGTTTAAAAAGAAGATAATATTTATGCAACTAATTGATGGAAAGGCTGTAGCGGCAGCAGTAAAACAGGAGATAGCCCTTGAAGTAAGTAAGATGGTGGCTGAAGGAAAGAAGCGACCACATTTGGCTGCCATTTTGGTTGGTCATGATGGTGGGAGTGAAGCCTATGTCGCCGGAAAAGTAAAAGATTGCGAAGATTGCGGTTTTAAATCTACTTTGATTCGTTTTGAGGATGATGTAACTGAAGAAGTTTTGCTGGCTGAGGTTAATAAGCTTAATGACGACAGCGATGTTGACGGTTTTATCGTTCAGCTACCTTTGCCAAAACATATTTCAGAACAGAAAATCACTGAGGCCATAGATTTCCGCAAGGATGTTGACGGTTTCCATCCTGTTAATGTCGGACGTGTCAGTCTTGGCCTTCCAGCCTTTGTTTCAGCTACTCCAGCAGGTATTCTCGAGCTAATCAAAAGGTATGACATTCCTACTGCAGGCAAACATGTTGTTGTTATCGGAAGAAGTAATATTGTTGGGAAACCGGTAGCCAACCTGCTGATGCAGAAGGCTTATCCTGGGAATGCAACTGTTACTGTTGTTCATAGTTATTCAAAAGACATCAAAGAGCAATGCCTTAATGCTGACATAATTATTTGCGCTTTAGGCAAGCCCGGTTTCCTTAAAGCCAACATGGTCAAAGATGGAGTAGTTGTTATAGATGTCGGAACCACAAGAGTGCCTTCTACCGAAACCAAGAGCGGTTTCAGGTTAAAAGGTGATGTTGATTTTGATGAAGTTGCTCCAAAATGCTCATTCATCACACCTGTTCCCGGTGGAGTTGGTTTGATGACAAGAGTTTCGTTAATGAAAAATACTTTGTTGGCAGGAAGTAGAGCAATTTATTGATTTTTAATACATTAAATACCCTTTAATGAAGCGGTTTCTAACATCATTGGTGTTTCTTTTGGCTTTTACTTTTGCAACTACAGCTTATGTCTCATCACAGAATCAAAAAGATGTAGAGATATTTCATGCATTTATGAAATATGCTGATAGTAAAGGCCTTAAGAAAATGAAAAATGGTGACAGAATTAAAGCTATTGCAGAGTATTTTAAAGGTTCACCCTACATTGCCGGCAGTCTTGATGCAGGGGTTAAGGAAGAACTTGTTGTGAATTTAAGGGGCTTTGATTGCCTGACTTTTGTTGAAAATGTACTTGCGCTTAATTTGACTATTCAAAGTAATTCACCTGATTTTGATCTCTTTAAAAATAAAATCAGTTTTATCAGATACAGAGATGGAGTACTCAATGAATATCCTTCAAGGTTGCATTATACTTCAGAATGGATAAGCAATAATCAGAAGAAAGGCATTTTAAAAGCTATAAATCAGGGACCTAATGCAGTTGGGTTTCCACTTAAGGTCGGATTTATGTCAGCCAATCCTTCATCATATAATGCCCTTAAAACCAATCCTTCTTATGTTAAGCAAATAGCCGCTATTGAGGCTAAAATAAATACCCTGGATTTTAGATATATACCCAAAAGCAAGGTGCTTAAAGCCAATTCTTTAATCAAGGATGGTGATATAATTGCAATTACAACAAATATCTCAGGTCTAGACTTTTCACATATTGGTTTTGCAGTAAAAGACGAATATGGAATAGTTCATCTGCTACACGCATCTTCATCGTCAAAAGAAGTCGTTTTTTCTGATGTAAGTTTACACGACTACCTGGCTGGTATAAAAAAACATACAGGTATCGTGATCTGTAGGGCAGTGGAAAGGCTTTTTTAGTTATAAGTGATTAGTGATTAGTTTTTAGAGATTAGTGATTAATGGGATGGGACATCATTTGCTGTCAATCACTAATTGGCAATCATTATAAGTTTTTAGTTTTTAG
>CAZFUO010000173.1:0-5618 GCA_964522065.1 uncultured Bacteroidales bacterium
AACGGGAAATTCGACCCATTTAACATACCTGATAACATGGCCTTCTGGCTCAAGTCATATGAAGAGCAGAATATTTTTTCTTATTTTCAAACTGAAAACAAAGCAATAGAGCCATTACTGGGTACAATAGCATGGAATCAGACTCATCCTTACAATATGTTGAGTCCATCAGTTAATGGTGTAAAATCGGTAACAGGATGTGTAGCAACAGCAATGGCTCAAATAATGAAATATTATGAATGGCCTGTTAAAGGTACAGGCAATCATAGTTATTTGTGGAATAGTCAAACTCTCTTTGCTGATTTTGAAAACACATATTATTCCTGGAAAGAAATGTTACCTTCATACGGGAGTAAGAGTACTCCAAAACAAGATAGTGCTGTTGCAAAGCTTATGTACCATTGTGGTATAGCTGTAGATATGTCTTTTAGCCCAAACGGAAGTTCTGCATCTTATCTTAAAGCAGCAAACAGTCTTGTTAATTACTTCGGATATGATAGTGATATTCAATTATACAGAAAGTTTAATCACAAATATGATGAATGGATAAATATGATTCTTAAAGAATTAAATGCATCCAGACCTGTTATTTACACAGGAAATAGTAATGGTAGCGGACATGCATTTATTTGTGACGGATACGACGGAGAAGGCTATTTTCACCTAAACTGGGGATGGGGAGGCAGTTCAAACGGGTATTTCCTTCTTACAAGTGCTGACCCATCAAATCAAGGCAATAGTTTTTCTTCAGGTGGATACAATGAAGATCAGGAAATTATAACCGGGATTAAAAAAGAAGATGGAGTAAAAGAATACATGTTTAATCTCAGTTCATATTCAAATGGTTTAAGAACTAACACAACAAACCTGACTAATCTTGATACAGAAAAAGTAAATATTTTTTTCTCATGCATGAATTATAGCAGAAATCCATTTACCGGTAATGTTGGGATTGGAGTTTTCAATAATGATTCACTTGTTAAAATAGTTGCAATTTCAGGCATTGTTACCCTAAATTCCTACTCTGGTAGCAGTTATTCTTATAATAATGTATCATTGAGCGGACTTCCACAGGGTCAGCTAAAAATGCATATGATATACAAACCACAATTCAGAACAGGCTGGACAAAAATGTTCCAGAGCAAAAACATTCCCTCATCGCTCAATCTACAGGTTTCCGGAAAACAAGCAGTAATTAGCAACGATGATAATACAATTAAACTCGCACTTAATTCTCAGATAAGTACATCAGGAAATATTTATAACAATAAAACTGCAATATTTAATATACCGCTTAAAAACCAGGGTATAGAATTCAGTTCATACGTTTCAGTTTTACTGGTTCAGGCAAATAATAGTTCAAACTACCAATATCTGGACAAATCGGTGGTTTTAATTAAAAAAGACTCTTCAAAAGTGGTATCTGTTAAAGGTTTAATTAACCTTCAACCAGGAGAATACCTGGTAAAACCAGTTTACGACAGCCACAATATGTTTACAACTTCTGTACTTACAGATGTAGATAAAAACAATATACCCGATTTTATTGTAACCATTATGCCTGAGCCAGCTCCGGCCAGTCTCGAACTTGTTAAGAAAATAAGCATAATAAAGCCTAATGAGGTAGAAATCGGAGTTACAAAAGAAGTTATTGCCGAAATCACAAACAAAGGTGGACTCTATGACGGTAATCTTACACTGTTTTTATTTCCTCTCACCTGGGGTAATTCATTTACATCAGGCGGAACCGCAAATCTCAGATTAGATAACGGTGAAACCAAAACAGTAAAAATAAATTGTAATTTGAATTATGAAGAAGGAAGCTATAATCTGGCTTTATTTTATGATTTATCAGGATTTAGACAGTTTAGTCCTTCAGGTTTCTCGTATATTCCTATTAAACTAATTCAGAAAATCAGTTCAATATCAGAAGAAAAGATTAAAGAAATTTCGCTGGCTCAAAACCCGGTGAATAATTTTATTGAAGTAATATCTAATGATAAGATTGTTAAAGCTGAAATTTACGATATAAATGGCAAACTCAGAAAAACTATTATGAATACAGGTTATTTCAGTTCAGATGAATTATCTGATGGTATTTACCTGTTAAGATTAACAACTGAATATCGTACAGTAAGTCTTAAATTTGTTAAAAAACAGAAATGATAAAGATATTAAAACTCTTATTAACTGCAGTTATATGCACAAATTTATCATTTGCGGTTTCGCAAATAAAATTACCTGAACCTAAGCCAATTCCATATATACCAGCTCCTGCAGAAGTAGGAAGTGTATTAATGGGAGATCCTGCTGCATTTGATGAAGTTAAAATGGATTTTCCCATTTACAATGGGCCATTTGAGCCTGAATGGGAATCGATTGATAAAAATTATAATGCTTACCCCTCATGGTTAAGAGAAGCCAAATTTGGAATCTGGGTGCATTTTGGGCCACAAGCTTCAGGAATGAGTGGAGATTGGTATGCCAGAAGAATGTATTTGCAGGGACAAAAAGCATATGAAAATCATCTTAAAGACTTCGGCCATCCTTCAAAGGAAGGATTTGGGTATAAGGATATATTAAATAAATGGAACCCTGATAAATATAATCCTGCCAGGCTTGCAGCACTTTATAAAAAATCAGGAGCAGGCTTTCTTTTTATACAGGGTGTGCACCACGATAACTACGACCTATGGGACTCAAAATATCAACCATGGAACTCCGTTAATATTGGTCCGAAAAGAGATTTTCTCGAAGAATGGTCTAAGGCAGCGAGAAAAGAAGGTTTGTATTATGGTATAACTTTCCATCATGAATATACCTGGTGGTGGTGGGAGTCAGCTTTTAGAAGTGATACTTCCGGCATATATAAAGGTCAGCCGTATGATGGAAACCAAACCAGTGAAGATGGCAAAGGAAAATGGTGGGAAGGATACGATCCCCGTTTGTTGTACGGTATAAATTTAAGAGAGTACAAGGGTGTTGATAATTATCCTAATACACCGCCAAAAGGTATATTTACAAGACACCTTGAATATGCAAACTGGTATGCTGAAAATTGGGCATTAAGAATAATGGATGCAATTGAAAAATATAATCCTGACTTTATATATACCGATGGAAATGATACACAACCTTTTAGTGGATTTAAAACAGGAAGTGGGTACAAATCAAATGCAGGTCAGAGAGTTATAGCTTCGTATTTTAATAAATCACTTTCTGAGAAAGGCAAGGTCGATGTTTTCAGTATAATTAAATTTCACAGAGCCGGACATAAAGGTGTGGTTTCGACATATGAAGGAAGTTACCCAAAAGATATTGTTAACAATCAGGCATGGATAGGTGAAAACCCTCTTGGAGACTGGTATTATGCACCCGATTTTGTTTATAGTTCTGATGCTGTAATAAGATTTCTTCTTGAGTGTATTTCGAGAGATGGTTGTTACGCAGTTAATATACCTATTTCACCTGATGGATCACTTGTTCCTGAGTGTGAGAAGATGCTTTTGGAAATAGGTGACTGGATGAAAATAAATTCAAAAGCAATATATGGCAGCAAGGCCTGGATAAAATATGGTGAGGGCACCAAACTATTACCAAAAGGCAAGCTCGATAAAAGACAGGCAGAGTTTAAGTTTGATAAAGAGGATTTCCGTTTTACGTTAGGTAAAGACGGAAACTTATATGCATTTTGCATGTTAATACCCTCTAAGGGAGATAAATTGTGTATAAAAAGTCTTAGCAATAACTCATTAGAAAAAGTTAAGAGTATAAAGTTACTTGGATCAAAAAAGAAAGTAAACTGGGAGCAAAATATAAACGGCCTTGAATTAATTTATCCCGAAACCGCAAAATTAAAAACAGCAGCTTGTTTTCAGATTGTACTTAGTGATAAATAATTACTCTTCGTTACCTGAATTTTCAGTATAATTAAAACGACTTTTCTTCTTATTTATAATAAGAGTAGAAGGTATATTTTCAAGCTCATTTTCTTCTGAGTTTGCCAGATGATTCCATGATTGATAGCTAATAAGCATAAGACTGAAATCGCTCATATACTTAACGTCATCCAAATCTGGCTTACACATTTTGACAGAGTCTGGAAATTCTTTCATAAGTTGAAGTATAGCCTGAGCAACAACTTCAGATTTTAATGCCAGTCCATTTAAGTCTTTAACCCTTATTTTCACAGAGTTATTATTTCTGATCAACCTACGACCATATCTAAGCAGAAAGATATCTTCTTCTCTGTCGAGTAATATTAATGTTTTGCCGACTTTAGTAAATTTCCTGTTTACGAAAACACCTACACTACAATGACAGTTTTCAATAAACATTTTCGATTTATCCTTAATAAGATTGCCGGGAAAAAATACTGACTGTGTCGTTTCTGATAATTCTTTAAATAAAGATGCAAATACAGGAATTCTTCCCAATAAACCCTTACCTTTTCTAACGTTAGTCATTGAAGAACCTGCACCAACTAAAAGAAAGTCAAAGTTATCCTGATTTGTAGTATCAACTATTTCTTTACCAATATTGTCTGTTACCTTATATTTTGTTTCTATTGGAATATTCAGATTGTCAGCTTCTGCTTTTACAGATTTAAATGATTCATCTGAAAAATCATCCTGATAATAAGGATTAAGGTCTGTACCAACAGTGATATGCAAAACTGTAACTGAAAGTGAATTTTTAAAACCATCCAAAACAACCTTTGCGACATTAAGAAGCGGTTTACCGTTATCAGGATTACCAACTGCTACCAATGCATGGAAAATGCCCAATGATTGCCTTGTGAGCAATTCCTGATGCTTATTTACATCAGGCATTAACTTTTCAATAAAAGTCATTATAGGAGTTGTCATGAATGTTGTTACAATTGTCATAATAACAAGCATTACAAACAAAGCTGGCGGTAAAATACCCATTTCATAACCAATGTTAAGAACAATCAACTCCATTAATCCTCTGGTATTCATCAAAACACCCATCGAAAGGCTATCTCTCCAGCTTTCACCAACTATTCTTGCAGAAAAAGCGGTTCCGCCAAACTTTCCCAGAATTGCAATTAATATAATGACACCACATATGCCCCACAAATATGGAGTATTTACAAGACCAATCTCAGTGCGAAGACCAATATAAACAAAAAACAAAGGAAGCATAAATGAGACTGAAACATCTTCAATTTTCTGAGTAATTATTTTCCTGAAATTAGACATAGATGGCATAATTACACCTGCCATAAATGCTCCGAAAAGTGCATGTATTCCAATTATCTGAGTAGTTAATGACGAAACCAATAGCATCAAAAATATGAAAGCAACCATATTTTTATTTACGAGTTCGTTTGTACGGTATATATCACCAAGTTTCTTTAAAAAAGGCCTTACTACAAACCACATTAAAATTGCATATACTACAGATAATGCTATTGTATAAATAGACCCGAAAAAACTACCCGTACTAGCTATTGCAATTACAGCAGCCAACAAGCACCACGCTGTTACATCCCCAATGGCAGCACTTGCCAATGACATTGTACCAAGATGAGTCTTAGTGAGATCTTTTTCCTGAATAATTCTGGCTAAAACCGGGAAAGCCGTTATACTCAT
>CAZFUO010000174.1:0-5592 GCA_964522065.1 uncultured Bacteroidales bacterium
TTATCCCGAAAAACCGAAGGGCTAACTCCATATTTTTCCTTGAAACGCTGATAAAAATTTGTTGCATCAGGCATACCCACCTGGTGCATGATTTGTTGAATAGTGTATTGGCTTTCTCTTATTAATTCAGCTGCTCTTAATAGACGATTATCACGTAAATATTCCAGAGGGGTTAGTCCTTTCAATGCTTTTATTTTTTTGTATAGTTGTCCTCGACTAATCATAAGAACATCAGCAAGCATGTTAACATCAAATTCTGAATTTGACATGTTTGCTGATATTTGAAAATCAAGCTGATCCAAAAACATTTTATCTGTTCTTTTTTCTAAAATGACAACTTCATTTTTGTCTTTAGTTTTTATCTTTTCTGAAGTAATTTGATTTTCTGTATTTTGAGTAATTACTGGAAGGCGTTTTTTTATATACTTTATTATCATTACTGTCAAAACCTGACAATTAAAAGGTTTTTGCAAATAGTCATCTGCTTCAGATCTGATGGCTCGAATAACGCTTTGATTATTGTCAAAATCTGATATTATTATAATTGGTATTATCTCAAATTGATTAATCTTCTTTATTTCTTTAATCAGATCGTATGCATTTATTCCCTCAAGCTCACTATCAATGACTACAGCTGCAGGCATAAATTCATGCATTTTATTTATCAATAAAGTTCCATCATTTACAACTTCAACATTAAAATAACGCATTAATTCACGTCGCATTAAATCTGAAAGCATTTCATCTTGCTCAATAATTAAAACTGTTTGCTGATTTAAAGGTGTTGTTCTACAAATGGTGATGCTAATATTGATCGCAATACTGGTGGTTCAAATCTGAAAATGGGCACTAATAAATGGTATAAAATACGTGTCGAATTTGGTATTAATAATCAGATTAGAGTATATTTGGATGGGGATAGAGTCTTTGATCAAATTGCATCAATTCCATCTGGTCATTATGTAGTAACCGGTTATGATGAGCAATCAGGTGAAGTAATAATAAAAGTTGTCAACTCAAATGAAAAGGAGTATGCTCCAACTATAAAAATAGATGCTGCAAAAGTTAGTTCAAATGGCAAGGTTATAACACTTTCATCTGCAAATAAGGGAGATGAGAATACAATGAATGAACCGACAAAGATTATCCCTGTAACAACTGAATTCAAACAATTTAAAAAGAGTTTCAAATATTATTTTAAACAAATTCATTTACCATCTTAAGGATAAAAGCAGAAAAATAATCGTATGAAAAGAAGAAATGTAATATCATTACTAATGTTGCTTTTGATTGTTTCAAAAGCAACATCAGTCAACTTATCTCTGGATACTGTTTATCTTACACTAACTGATGTAAATAAACTATACACCAGTGCTTCAAAAAATTACCCCGGAGTACATGATCCAAGTGTGGTTTATAATAATAATGGTACATATTACATTTTTGGATCACATAATGCTATTGCAAGAACAACTGATCTGAAAAATTGGACAGGAGTCGGAAATAGTGGACTTTATGGTATTCAAAATAGTACTGGTGTTGTTACTGTTACAAGTTATAACAATGCATTTCATACAAATATGACTAAGAGTGTGAAAGTTATGAAAGGTGGAATAAAAACTGATACAGTTTTCGGAAACTTTGATGCTGCAGCCTGGAGTTGCGCAATTCCACAAAATGGAACCGCATGGACAATTGCCGGAAATATGTGGGCACCAGATGTAATATACAATGTTGCAATGAAGAAGTGGTGTATGTATTTGAGTTTGAATGGCCCAAAATGGAACTCTGCTATAATACTTCTTACATCTTCAAATATTGAAGGACCATATGTTTATCAGGGCCCTGTTGTTTATTCAGGATTTAGAAACACAACAGACGCCAAAATCTCTTGGAAATTAACAGATCTGGAACTAGCTATTGGTAAGCAAACCACACTACCATCACGTTATAATCTGGGTGAGAGTTGGGGCAGTTACATGCCGCATGCAATTGATCCCTGTGTTTTTTATGATGAAGCTGGTCAATTGTGGATGGCCTATGGCTCATGGAGTGGTGGTATTTTTATTCTTAAATTAGATTCTGAAAATGGATTAAGAGACTACACCGCAGCTTACCCGATAACGAAAGATGGATCAGGACATCCGCTAAGTGATCCCTATTTCGGGACTCAAATAGCCGGAGGGTATTATGTCTCAGGAGAAGGATCTTACATAAAATATATTGGTGATACTTATTATCTTTTTGTAACATATGGCGGTCTGGAGGCTGCTAAAGGTTACACCATGAGAACCTTTTCGAGCAAAAACCCAAACGGCCCATTTGTGGATAATTCGGGAGAGAGCGCAATTTTTAATCGTTATCTTCTTAACTATGGACCTAATGACCAGTCCACTCGTGGTAATCTATTAGTTGGAGCTTTTGGTGAATGGAGTATGCAAACCAATGGTGAGGTCGCTCAGGGACATAATTCTGCAATGACAGATAATAAGGGACGTTCGTTTCTTGTTTATCACACGAGATTTAATACAGGTAACGAGTGGTTTCAAGATCGTGTACATCAATTATTTACAAGTGAAAATGGTTGGTTGCTTTCAGCACCTATGGAATTTAACGGGGAAACCGTGAATAACGACTCGATAAAACTGGGCTGTCACTTTACCGAACAACAAATTCCAGGCGAGTACAAAATCTTAATTCATAAATATGGATTAAATCATGATGCACTTACTATTGCAAAGCCAAGTACAATAACACTTACAAGTGATGGGAAAATAACAGGTGCTTATACCGGAACCTGGAAGATGGTTGAAGGAACCGGCTATATAACATTTTCTGTTGGCGGATTTTTTTATCGTGGTGTAGTTGTTCCACAGATTATAGATGGTTCTACTTTAAAGGCTATTGGTATAACCGGTGCTGCCCAAAATGGACAGATGGCCTGGGCATATAAGGTCTTGCCTCAGTATGCAGTGGCTTATAATGCGAAAAAGATTACACCGGCAGTTATAAATAATTCAGAAGTGAGTTCTCATATTGATCTGTCTGCAACAACTTATTTTGGTGTGTCTTATATCTGGGAGTCATCCAAGCCTTCTGTAATTAGTAATACAGGAAAATACAATCCTGCAGATACTGTGACCGGTGTTACGCTTACCAGTCGTATTGTTGCTGATAATTATGTTTATTTGAAAAGCTATAACGTAAATGCAGCAAAGGCAGATTCTCTTCCGGGAGATTATTTGTCAGGTATATCAGCATATTATGATTTTGATTCAACTCCAATTACAAACAGATATAATGAAACTCAAAAAGGTACTTTGAATAAACTAGTATATGGTACAGCTGCAAATTTGAAAGTTGATGGTGCACGAATTGGACAGGTTCTTCATATAAATGGAGGAAAGAATTCTGCAAATACCGGTAGCTATTGTCAAATGCCCAACCCTTTAATGGGAAAATCAGATAATAAAGGAGTTACAATAAGTGCCTGGGTTAAACGTGATGACGTTAATGATATGTTTGGAACATTATGGGCCTTTACCAGCCAATCACCAAGTCTTGCCACAAAGCAAAGTCGTATGTTTCTCACAGGAAACAGTTATATAGGATTTACCAATCAGACTGATACTTTTGCCGTCAATTATCCAAAGTTTATAAGTGCTAATATAGCGGCAAAAACCTGGAAGCTTGTAACTGTGGTTGTTGATACTACAAAAATTGATATTTATGTTAATGGCCTTAAGTTAACTAAGAGTTTTGCATCAACTGCAGGTGCATTAGAATCTGCATTTGACTTTAAGAAAGTAATGGCAATGATTAATACAGCCGGCTATTTTACAATTGGTCTGGGAAATGGGGTTGCAAGTGCTACATCCGATTATGATGACTTATTAATTTATAATCGTGCTCTGACTGAGGATGATGTAAAGCTATTATATTCAAGAGAGCGTCGTGTTACTGATTTTACAGCAGGTAATGTTACTGGATTGGATAAAATCAATTCTGAAACCATACATCCGTTTAAATATGATAATATATACTATGATGTTACCGGACGAAAAGTGTTTAATCCCACAAAGTCAGGCTTGTATTTTTACAACGGGAAAAAAATAATGATTAAATGAAACACAAATTATTTAAATTACTTCTATCGTCGGGTATAATTGCTGCAACTTTTATTTCGGCTAATGCTCAGAATGTTAATTCTCTTACTTCAGACAAAAATACAGTTGCCAATACTATTTATGGCAAAGTGCAGGGTTACCTTGATGGCGATATTTATACCTATAAGGGTATTCAATACGCAGAGGCAGAGAGATTTATGCCCCCGGTTAAGCCTAAGGTTTTTGAAGGTGTGCGCATGTGTCGTATTTATGGGCCAAAAGCTCCTCAGGGTCAAACCCTTAAACTAAACGGGAATCAGCAGAGTGATTATGATTTTGGATTTCAGTTTAAGATTGAGCCTATGGATGAAAATCGCTGCCTTGTTTTGAATGTTTGGACAAAAGGGCTTAATGATGGGAAAAAACGTCCGGTTTTCGTGTGGTTTCACGGAGGAGGTTTTTCAACAGGTTCAGGTATAGATTTGCCATGTTATGAAGGAAAGTCTCTGGCTGATAAAGGTGATATAGTAGTAGTTACTGTAAACCATAGACTTAATGTTTTAGGCTATTATGATATGTCAGGTCTGGGTGGAAGATATAGTGAATCTGTAAATCTGGGTATGCAGGATCTTGTTAAGTCACTTGAATGGGTTCATGATAATATTGCGAACTTTGGAGGCGATCCAAATAGTGTAACTATTGGTGGCCAGTCAGGTGGAGGAGGTAAGGTTTCGACAGTAATGATGATGCCATCAGCAAAGGGTTTATTTCATCGTGCTATTGTACAAAGCGGGTCTTTCACACGATATAGCACAAATGAAAATTCAAAAGTATATGCTCAGGCTCTTCTCGATGAACTTGGACTTAGAGTAAATGATGTTGAAGGTCTTAAGGCTGTCCCATATGAAAAGCTTGTCGATGCTATTAATAAGAGTTCACGTATAGTGAATACTACTTTGCAATCTCAGGGGCAAAGGCCTTCTGGAGGTATGCAGGGGCCAGTAATAGATGGAAAATTTGTGGTTTCTCCGGGTTTTGACATAGCTGCTCCTGAGGTTAGCAAGGAGGTTCCTATGATTATCGGATGGAATTATAACGAGTTTGACTTTGTAAACGGTAAGGAAGATCAGATGTTCAGAGACGGGGCGCTTAAACAGGCTTCAATCAAATCAAAGCAAGGTGGTGCAAATGTTTATATGTACATGTTTAACTGGAAACCAGTTGGCAATACTCTTGGAGCATGCCACGGAATGGAACTTGCTTTTATGTTTAACAATGTAGCACTTCAGCCTGAAATGAATGGAGCAACGAAAGAAGCATATGCACTTTCTGATAAAATTAGCTCTGCATGGATTTCATTTATAAAGAATGGTAATCCAAATGCAAAGGGGCTTCCAAAATGGGAAACATATAACGATAAGACTAAACCTGTAATGATATTTGATAATGATTGCTATTTGCGTAAAAACAAGTAGGAAATAATTTT
>CAZFUO010000175.1:0-5525 GCA_964522065.1 uncultured Bacteroidales bacterium
CAGTACCGGTGAGATCCCGTTTTTTTTGAGTACCATATCCAATCATAACTATCTCATCCAAAGCAACATCAGATGATTCAAGTACAATCTGGAATGTTGTCCTGTCGCCTACAGGAATATCTTTTGATTTCATACCTACATATGAAACAACAAGAGTATTTCCTCTTTGACTCAATGTCATTGCGAAATTACCGTCAAGGTCGGTAGCTGCGCCGTTTGTAGCATTGCCCTTCTCAACGACAGTTGCACCAACTACAGGCACTCCCGATTCATCCTTGACCGTTCCGGAAATTCTTTTGCCTTGCGCCATTAACGGTAATGTTGACATAAAAAGCAACAATACCAATGCAAGACCTTTGCAGAAACGTGATTTTTGCATTGTATCTAATTTTAAGGTTTAAACATCGACATCCCGTCCGGTATGCCTAATTGCAAATATATCTTAATTTTCATCAAATTGATGTGTTTTTTTGTGTAGAAAAATTGTCATTTTACATTCAATTAAACGATTTAGCAGCTTTTTGCCCTGATAGAAAGTTAATTACATTTAAATCAAAAGTATTACCTTTGCCCCTAAACACCACGAAAAACCTCAACCTATGAAAAAAATCTTAATTTTTATCATGCTTTTTATCTGTATCGGGCATGAAAACAGCCGGATTTATGCACAAAATCAGCATGTAGCTTACCTCTATGCATATTTTAGTGGAGATGAAAGCAGACTTGACGATCAGCAAATCTACTTTGCTGTAAGTAAAGACGGCATAACATGGGATGACTTAAATGAAAACAACCCGGTACTATCTTCAGTTTTAGGCGATAAAGGAGTAAGAGACCCATATATTGTAAGATCACCATCTGGTGACCGCTTTTTTTTAATAGCTACCGACCTGGATATCAGAGCAAGTAAATATAACGGCAACTGGGGTTTAATGTCAACTCAGGGCAGTACACATATCATGGTGTGGGAATCAACTGACCTTATCAACTGGGAGCCACAAAGAATGGTCAATGTATCATCATCTATTGGTGCCGGCAATACCTGGGCTCCTGAAACTATTTATGACGAAACCACGGGAGATTATCTGGTTTACTGGTCAAGCAGAGTAAGCACTGACAACTTCGCAAAACATAGAATTTATGTGTCTAAAACAAAAGACTTTAAAACCTTCACAACACCACAGGTTTTTGTAGAAACTGTTAACAGCTGTATTGATGCATCTATATATAAACAAGGAGACACTTATTACAGACTTATAAAAGATGAGAAAATACTATCAGTCTCATTATCATCAACAAAGGTTTTGCTCGATTATTCTACACCGGTTTTAGGCAGTAAATACAACTATATACAAAACACAGAGTTAGAAGGATATAAAGGAGGATATGAAGGGCCGACTATGTTTAAGTTTCTGAATGAAAACAAATGGTGTGTACTTGTTGACGAATACACAGGATCGAGGAGAGGCTATATACCTTTTATTTCCAACGACATATCTGCGCCTAACAGCCTGCACCTTATGCCTGATAATACATACCTGATGCCAACTGGAGCAAAACATGGTACAGTAATTCCAATTACACAGACTGAATACGACAACCTTACTAATAAATGGGGCATAAAATCGCCTGTTGAAAATGTATCTCAGGACCCTGTATTACATTATGATTTTAACGAAACACCTGTTGCGTCTTCAATAACTGATGTTTCAGGGAATAACAGAAATGGAAAACTTTTTGGTAAGGCTTCAATTGTGAATGATGCAACCAAGGGCAATGTGCTGTATCTTGACGGTAGCTCAGGCACATATCTGGAATTTCCAAAAGGCTTTTTTGATGGAAGAAGTAAAACAACCATTTCAATGGATTTAAAACCGGAGAGTGATGAAGTCAACCATTTCACATTCACAATTGGGCTTAACAATAAGAAATACATGTTCTTACGCACAAGACCAAACCAAATAAGAAATGCAATAACCACTCTCAGCTATTCTAAAGAAAGAGACATTATCTCTACCGGTTCATTTAAAAGCAAATGGATGAACATAAAGATTGTTATGGATGGACACAAAATGTCTATGTACCTTGATAATAAGCTTATTAATACAAATAATTATGTTCGTTCAATTAACGACCTTGGAAAAAATCTTATTTCATATCTCGGCAAATCTTTCTACTCAGGCGATCCTTACTTTAAAGGCTATTTTGACAATATAAAAGTTTATAACAGGGCTTTAACTAATGCAGAAATAACAACAGACATAAGCGAATTTAAAAAACTGGAAGGAGTAAAAATAACACCGGTGCCTTTTGATAAATCACTAACTATAGCAATACCTGAAATGGCTGCATCATCTGCAAAAATTCAAATACACGATATTTCAGGTAAACTGGTAAGTAATTTTGAAAGCTCTCAGTCTGAAATTGCATTATCAACCTCACACCTACCTGAAGGAACATACCTGATAAGTGTATTAAAAGACGGCAAACAATACTCTCAATCTGTAATAAAAAACTAATAACAATAATATGTACTGCAATATTGACAGCCTGTTCGGACCCCTTGTTGAAAAATTAAGTAATGTTCTTTTTTGGGATCCTGTAGCAGCACTAGGGATATCAACAGGAGCAAAAATACCCTTTATTGTAATCTGGCTTATTGCAGGTGGCCTTTTCTTCACATTCTATCTGAAATTTATAAATATCAGGGGATTAAAACATGGCTTCGATCTTGCACTGGGACGCGATAAAAGGTCGGCAGGCAAGGGGGAAACCTCACATTTTCAGGCTGTAGCTACTGCACTATCTTCAACAGTCGGAATGGGAAATATTGCCGGCGTCGCTGTAGCTGTCAGCATGGGAGGACCAGGTGCAACTCTATGGATGATAGTTGCCGGATTTCTTGGGATGTCATCTAAATTTGCCGAATGCACACTTGGTGTAAAATACAGAAAAGTAGATGCAAACGGTGTGGTTTCGGGCGGACCTATGTATTACCTGAAAGATGGATTAAAAGAACTGGGATTACCCCGGCTTGGCAAGTTTCTGGCTTTTTTGTTTGCTATTATTATTTCATTTTCAGCCTTTGGTATTGGAAATATGTTTCAATCTAACCAGATTTACTCTCAGGTTTCGATAATGTTCCCATCTGTTGCTCCTTACGGCTTTTGGATAGGTATAATTATTGCCGTATTGACAGGTCTGGTCATTTTAGGCGGAATAAAAAGTATAGCTAAAGTTTGCGGAAAACTGTTTCCTTTTATGGCTGCACTTTATGTTTTAATGTGCCTTATTATTATTTTATCAAATATCGGACAAATTGGTTTTGCATTCGGGGTTATCTGGGATGGTGCATTCAATCCTGATGCTGTACATGGTGGCATTATTGGTGTTTTAATTATGGGATTCAGAAGAGCCGTTTTCTCAAACGAAGCCGGTATCGGATCTGCTCCAATTGCACATTCTACCGTAAAAACCGCGAAACCGGTAACTGAAGGATATGTTGCGTTGCTCGAGCCATTTCTCGATACAGTTGTTATATGTACCCTGACAGCATTAACATTGATTTTTTCTGGAGTATATCAAAACCCTGGTCACCTTGAAGGCGCACAGCTTACTTCTGCTGCATTTTCCACAATAGGCTCATGGGCTCCATATGTACTACTATTGTGTATGTTCCTTTTTGCCTATTCAACCTTAATCGGATGGTCATACTACGGCGTTAAAGGTTTTGATTATCTATTTGGCGGGATTTCTGAAAAATTAACCGGAAAAAGAATCTATGCTGAAAAATTTTACCAGATACTTTTCCTTTTAATGATTATAGTGGGTACAACAACCAGCCTGTCTTCGATTATTGACTTTTCTGACATGTTGGTATTATCAATGTCAGTACCAAATATACTGGGATTGTATTTACTTGCACCAGTTATCAAGAAAGAAGTTAAGGAGTATTCCCGGTCTTCGAAGCAGTAACTATAAAGGTTTTAAACCCTTTTACTTCGATAAAATCAGAGAATTTAATGTCTTTAAATCCCGAGTTTTTAATTATCCCGGTAAGGTTGTCAGGATTAAAACCTTTGTGCCCTGTGAAACCTTCTCCGTGAAAAGTTCCATCTTCTTCATAAAGATCCATAATTGCAATACGACAACCGGGCTTTGACATTTGATAAAACTTATTAAATAAACCCTGAATATCTTCTATATGATGTAATACCAATAACGAATAAATCAGATCATATTTCCTATCAGGATAATCATTTTTAGTCAGATCAAAAAACAGAGGTTCAAGATTTTTACTTTCGCTTTTATCGACTTTTTCTTTCATCACTTCCACCATTCCGGCAGAAGCATCCATCATTGTTATATGGTTTAACTTATCAGATAGAAAAAAACTAATCAAGCCGGTACCTGCTCCAAAATCGAGAGCATCCATACCTTTATCCAGACTGATTAATTCAGAAATTGCTAAAGCAGCCTGCTGTGATCTTTCAATATTGTCAGGCCTGCTGTCCCAGGTTTTTGCTTTTTCGTCAAATGACATCGTCAACATTATTTATAAAGAAACCGTATAGCTTCGCAGAAAAGTTGAAAATATCGGCAGTCAGAGGTATTATATCTTCTGAATAAAATAACTCATCTATAGGTCTTGTTCGGCTTATATAAAGAGTTTTCTTTTGCATCCAGGGCTGGAATTTTTCAGGCAAATCGCTTGCCATCTTTTTTTTATATTCTTCTCCAAATACTTCAATATCGTGCCTGGAGTTAAAACTATCTATAAAATCACTGAATTCATCATTATCGATTATAACATTCCTTCTGTATCTTGCCATATTCTCAGGAGTAGAGCAATAATAACCCATCCCAATCTGATATTCTTCAGTTGTAAAATACAAGAAAAACTCAGGAGAATTTTCAATCAAACGTTTTGGTCTCTTAAAGGAAACCCAGGCTTCAGTACGATAAGGAGTCTTATCGTGAGAAAATCTTAAATCTCTGTAAATCTTAGAAACTGACTTACCAACTGAAGGGGATGTTTCGATAAAGGGGTCAATATTTCTCATTACCGGTTCGAGCTGTTTTGATATATGCTTCATTGGTAGAAGCAAGACATCATTGTAGATATCACGGTTTTGTTCAAACCACTCTTTGTTGTTGTTTTCCTTGAGTGATTTTAGAAAGTCTATTGTCCCCTTGCTGAAATGATTCATCCCGGTTAATTAAGCATCAATATTTGCATATGTTGCATTAGCCTCTATAAACTCACGTCTCGGAGCAACATCATCACCCATAAGCATTGAGAATACATGATCTGCAGCAGCAGCATTCTCAATAGTAATTTGTCTTAAGGTTCTGTGTTCAGGATCCATAGTTGTGTGCCACAGCTGTTCTGCGTTCATTTCACCAAGACCTTTATAACGTTGTACATGTACTCCTGATTCGTTACCACCTCCGTATTTCTCAATAAACTGTAGTCTTTGTGCCTCATTCCAGCAATATTCTTCAACTTTACCTTTCTTACACAA
>CAZFUO010000176.1:0-5514 GCA_964522065.1 uncultured Bacteroidales bacterium
AACTTGAAATTCCCGGCTCGGGTAAGCCTTATATACCTCATCCAAAAAGTGGAAAGAGATATTGGGCTAAAACAGATTTACCCTGGATGTCAATTGGTTATGTAACAAAAATTCCTCCAATTTACACTCTGGCATATTATAATGCTATTGCAAACAATGGTGTACTTGTTAAACCTCATTTTGTAAAAGAGCTAAAAAGAAATGGTCAAACCACGAAAAAGTTTGAAGCGGAAGTAATAAATCCTAAGATTTGTTCTGACGAGACTTTAAGTAAGATACATAATATGCTTGATAGTGTTGTTCGTTCAGTAAAGGGTACAGGCAAACCGGTAAATAGTCCATATGTTGATATTGCAGGTAAAACCGGAACCGCACAGATTTCAAAAGGCGCAATGGGGTACAAGGAAGGTGGAAAATCACATCAGGTTTCGTTTTGCGGTTTCTACCCTTCAGAAGCTCCTAAGTATAGTTGCATTGTTGTTGTCAGAGAGCCTAAAAAAGGAATAGCTTCCGGAGGTGTTATGGCCGGAGGTGTTTTCAGGGAAATTGCAGAGAGAATATATTCGCTTGAAAAAAGGCTTTATCCGGATTCAATACCAGGAGATAGTGTAAGGGGACTGTATCCGGTTATTAAGTCAGGAAGCACAGACTTAACCAGGGTTGTAATAAAAGAGTTTGGCATAAATGCCAGTATTAATACTTCTATCGAATCTAAATGGTTAGATGTAAAGACAAAAGATAACAAGATTTCAGTGGCTCCTCGTAATTTTACTTCAAGACTTATACCTGATGTGAAAAATATGGGAGCAAGAGATGCAGTGTATATATTAGGAAATTTAGGATTAAAGGTATCCCTAAGAGGTAAAGGAAAGGTTGTGAGCCAATCTATTAGCCCAGGGTCTCTTTATAATAAAGGCCAGTCAATATCATTATTATTAGAGTAAAAATCAGACAACATGAACCTTCAGAAGCTCACAGAGGGATTAAGATTTAAAAATAGTCTTGGCCCGGTCGATCAGAATATCAACGAGATTAGTTTTGACTCAAGAAAAGTCAGTGCAGGAACACTTTTTGTTGCCAGAAAAGGAACAACCTCAGATGCTCATGCTTTTATACCTGATGTTATTTCAAAGGGAGTATCAGCTATTGTCTGTGAAGATTTGCCGGCAGAGATTTCAGAAAATGTTTTTTATTTGCAGGTAGAAGACGCCAACGAGGCATTAGGGCTTTTGGCTTGTAAGTGGTACGACAATCCCTCCAAAAAACTGAAGCTGGTGGGAGTTACCGGGACTAACGGCAAAACTACTATTGCCACGCTGCTTTATGAGATATTTAAAAAGGCGGGTTTCAGAGCCGGATTATTATCGACTGTATGTAATTATATTGACGATCAGCAAATTATTGCGACTCATACAACTCCTGATAGTCTTGCAATTAACGATCTTTTAAATAAAATGGTTGAGGCTGATTGCGATTACGCTTTTATGGAGGTCAGTTCGCATGCAGCCGAGCAGCACCGTATTGAGGGATTAGAATTTGCAGGCGGTATTTTTACCAACATAACCAGAGATCATCTTGACTATCACCTTACATTCGAAAACTATCTGAAAGCAAAAAAGAGCTTTTTCGATAGCCTTGGCCATGATGCATTTGCATTAACAAATGCAGACGACAAAAACGGTAATATAATGCTGCAAAATTGCAAGGCAATAAAGTATGATTATTCAGTTGAACGCCTGGCCGATTTTAAGGCAAAAATAATAGAGACTCATTTTGAAGGAATGGAGCTCGATATTAATGGTAAAAACGTAACTGTTCAGTTTATTGGGAAGTTCAATGTTTCCAATCTGCTTGCAATTTATGGCGCATCTGTTCTTCTGGGCCTGAGTGCCGAAACCACATTGCTTATAATGAGTACATTAAAACCGGTTTCAGGTAGACTTGAATTTCTCAGGTCTCCTTCAGGCTTTCTTTCTATTGTTGACTATGCTCATACACCTGATGCTCTTAAAAATGTTTTGGGAACCCTCAATGAGCTTGTTGATGGAAATGGTAATATCATAACTGTTGTAGGTGCAGGTGGTAACAGAGATAAAGGTAAAAGACCTATAATGGCCAAAGAAGCACTTGCAGGAAGTAATAAGGTAATACTGACTTCAGATAATCCCAGGTTTGAAGAACCTCAGGATATTTTAAATGATATGTCTCAGGGTATTGATGCAGGTGACAGATCGAGAGTTTTAACCATAGCTGACAGAAAAGAAGCAATCAGAACTGCTTGTATGCTGGCTAAGCCTGGAGATGTAATTTTAGTTGCCGGTAAAGGTCATGAAGATTATCAGGATATAAAAGGTGTAAAATATCCTTTTGACGATAAAAAAGTAATTGCAGAAATATATACATCACTTAGTTAATACGAGCAACTATGTTAATACCCCTATTCGAATATTTAGACAAGCTTGATTTTCCAGGAGCAGGAATGTTTCATTACATTTCATTCAGATCGGCAATTGCATTTATTCTGGCGCTTTTTATTGCGACTTCTATAGGTAAAAGAATAATAATGTATTTGCAATTAAAGCAGGTTGGTGAAATAATAAGAGATTTAGATCTCGAAGGCCAGTTAAGTAAGAAAGGTACACCGACCATGGGTGGTGTTATAATTTTATTGTCCATACTTATACCTGTACTTTTAATGACGAAGCTTTCAAATACCTACATACAAATAATGCTGGTCTCAACATTATTGCTGGCTTCAATCGGTTTTGCCGATGATTTTATTAAGGTATTCAGAAAGAAAAAAGATGGCCTTAAGGGTAAATTTAAAATTTTCGGACAAGTGGGAGTTGGTCTTATTGTTGGTTTTACAATGTATCTGAGCCCTGATATAGTTATAAGGGAAAACGTTGAGACCTTAAAAAATGAACAGGTAGAATCTGTAAAGTATAAGAGTGATGAGGTCAAATCTTTAAAGACCACAATTCCATTTATGAAAAATAATAATATGGATTATTCTGGTCTGTTTAAAAATATGAAGTCTCAGGGGCAGATAGCAGGATGGATTCTGTTTATTATTATTACGATATTTATTGTAAGTGCGGTTTCTAATGGTGCAAATCTTACTGATGGTCTTGATGGTCTGGCAACGGGCTTGTCTGCTATAATCGGGGTGGTCTTACTTGTGCTGGCCTACGTATCAAGTAATATCAACTACGCTTCTTACCTGAATATTATGTTTATACCCGGCTCTGAGGAGCTTGCAATTTATATGGCTGCTTTTATTGGAGCTACAATTGGATTTTTATGGTATAACTCTTTTCCTGCTCAGGTTTTTATGGGTGATACAGGTAGTTTAATGTTGGGAGGCGTGATAGCAGTGGTTTCGGTGTTAATAAGAAAGGAATTGTTGATACCGGTGTTTTGCGGAATATTCTTTATCGAAACTTTGTCGGTAATGATGCAGACTACTTTCTTCAAGATTACCAAGAGGAGAACAGGTGCCGGTAAAAGGATATTTAAGATGTCTCCATTGCATCATCATTTTCAGAAACCGGGAAATGCCGGTATCGATGCTTTAATTCAAAGGCCGTTACAGGGTATTCCTGAGTCTAAGATTGTTGTCAGGTTTTGGCTTATTGGTATAATTTTGGCTGTAATTGCAATAGCGACTTTAAAAATGAGATAAGATGAAGCGAATTGTTGTTTTAGGTGCAGGTGAGAGTGGTACCGGTTCTGCCATACTCGCAAAGAAACAGGGTTTTGATGTTTTTGTTTCTGATTATTCAAAGATTGGTGATAACTACAAAAAAGCACTTGATGACAGAGGTATTGCATGGGAAGAAGGAAAGCATACTGAAAATCTCATTTTAAACGCTGATGAGGTTATAAAAAGTCCGGGCATATCTGAAAAGGTTGAAATAATCAAAGCAATACGAGCTAAATCTATTCCGGTAATTTCAGAAATTGAGTTTGCCGGAAGATATACTAATGCAAAGACTATTTGTATTACAGGTAGTAACGGCAAAACCACAACTACATTACTTACTTATCACATTCTTAAAAGTGGTGGTATGAATGTAGGATTGGCAGGTAATGTTGGTCACAGTTTTGCATGGCAGGTTGCTGAAGATAATTTTGATTTTTATGTATTAGAGCTGAGTAGTTTTCAACTGGATGATACTTATACTTTTAAGGCTGATGTTGCTGTTCTTTTAAATATTACTCCTGATCATCTTGACAGATATCATTACAATATGCAGGAATATGTGGATGCAAAATTCAGGATAATACGCAATCAGACTGAAAATGATTCATTTATTTATTGGAATGATGATCCGATTATTAAAGCTGAAGTACAGAAAAGAGATATAAAATCAAGAAAATTTCCTTTCTCACTAAAAAAGGGTACAGGTATAAAAGCTTTTATTGAAGATAAGATACTTGTTATTGACACTCCCGAGCAACAGTTTCAGATTGAAAAAGATGAGCTCAGCCTGATGGGAACTCATAATCTGTACAACTCACTTGCAGCTGCGGTTTCGGCAAATATTGCTCATATAAAAAAGGAAAATATTAGGCAGGCTCTAGGTAATTTCGGAGGTGTTGAGCACAGACTTGAAAAGGTAGCATCAGTACGAGGTGTTTCTTATATTAATGATTCTAAGGCTACTAATGTTAATTCATGTTGGTATGCTCTTGAGTCGATGAAAACTCCTGTTGTACTTATTCTCGGCGGAACCGATAAAGGCAATGATTATACTGAAATCGAAAGACTTGTTTTGGAAAAGGTTCATACATTGATATTTATGGGACTTGACAATAGCAAGCTTCATGCCTTTTTTGATGGTAAGGTTCCTGCTATTTTTGATGCATTATCTATGGATGAGGCTATAAGTAAAGCTTACGAGGTTGCGCAAAAAGGTGATACTGTATTACTTTCTCCGTGTTGTGCCAGTTTTGATTTGTTTAAAAACTACGAAGACAGAGGTAAGCAGTTTAAAGAAAGAGTCTTAAATTTATAATACTATCTATATGAGCCTTATTAGTAAAATATTCAAAGGAGACATGGTTGTCTGGTTAGTGTTCCTGTTTTTGTGTATAATTTCTCTGGTAGAAGTTTACAGCGCGACCAGTACTCTTGCATATTCTTCGGGTAATACTTTTGGCCCGATAATAAGGCATGCTCTTTTCCTTATGGCAGGTGCTTTTGTAATTGTGGTTTTGCATAACATTCATTATAAATATACTACTGCACTTGGACTGGCTCTTTTGTTGATTTCATTTCTAATGTTGATATTGGCTCCTTTTATTGGTGTCAGGCTAAATAATGCTGCAAGGTGGATAAGTGTTTTTGGTATTCAGTTTCAACCATCTGAGTTTGCCAAGCTCGCTTTAGTTATTTTTACTTCTTTTGTATTGAGCAAGACTCAGCGGTTTCAGGAAAGTCTGGACAAGGCTTTCTGGATTGTTATTATTGTGACAGGTATATTTGCAGCATTGATTTTGATGGAAAAC
>CAZFUO010000177.1:0-5474 GCA_964522065.1 uncultured Bacteroidales bacterium
TGTTCTTGCTTTTGCTATTTAGTTGAATGAATAGTTTCCAGACAAGTACAATTTTATTTTTTATAGTTCTTAAATGTCTTTAGTTTTGTAATACTTGTATTATTGATTAGCAACATTGTAGGGCAACTAAAATCAGAAAACCACCCCGAAAAAGTATAAGTATAAAACTCAAAAAGTTTATACTTAAAGTTGAGAAAGTTTATACTTATACTTTGAAAAGTTTATACTTATAGATTTTGAAGTTTATACTTAAAGTTTTTGAAGTGTGAATTATCCAGATTTTGGCTGACTTTTTTTGACTTTATCCATGAAGTAAATTGATTTGTTTTATAACTAATTGCTGTTTTTTTTATTTTGGTACATTTTCAGTCAAAACTTTCTGACCTGATTTGTCATAATATGTACAGGTGTATTCATTGAGATCTACAATCTGTTCAACTGTAAACATATTAAAATTCTTTATTAGTTACACTTATATCCGAGTACTGTTTTATTTAAAGTTGGTATTATCAGAAGATTTTTACTGACAATATACTCAATATCGGCTGTAATGATTTTTTCATTACCTAAATCGAGAATCAGCTTTTTATTTCCTTTTGAATCTATATGGTATATCTGCCCTTGCCATGCTCCTGACACAAAGTAGCCATCGTGTCCATCACTAACAATACCATCGAGATTTTCAATCCCACTAAATATTACCTTAGATTTCTTGTTCAATTTGTTTATTGAATATGCAGTTTTGTTGTTCATGTTCAGTAATATAATTTCATCTTTCAAGCAAAATAATCCATTGGGGCCTGAAAGATAATCGTTATCAAGCCATAATTCAATTTTCCCTTCAGTTATTCTGTAAATCTTATTTCCAAAGCAATCTGAGATGTAAATATCTCCGTTACAATCCCATGCCTTGAGGATTGTCTAACCCCTCAACCCATTTTAGAGATTCTAATTCTCCATTAGTTTTAATTTTTGATATAAAACCATTTCCATCTTTTGCAAGATATTTATCATTAATATTAGAGATGTAGATTATTTCATTTGTAGAGTCGTAAAGAGCTGATTCAGGTTTAAGAAATAGAGAATCAGAAGTCCAGATTCTTGAACAATCCTGAGAATGGCAAATAGCCCAATTCATTGCTAATAAGATTGATATTGCTAATATATTTTTCATATCATTTTCATTGGTTGATTCTACTTTCAAATAAATTCATGTATGTTGTTAAAGTTTCTGTTATTTAATTGCAAATCCTTTCTATTACAGAAAGTAAAGCATTGATTATAACTCCTAAAATATTTAAAAACGCAAAGTTTCTTATGTGATGTTGTTGTTATGATTATGACTAAATGCGCAATATTATGATTTATAAGATCCAAAATAATTGGTCTAGTATAAATAAAAATAATTAAATTTGACGGATTAAATATTTTGCTCATGAAAAACTTGAAAGTTCTTTTGCTATTTTTTGCAATAACATTTATCCAGGCCTGTTCAAAGGATGAAGACCAAATTAATTTAACCCAAATTCAAGCCACTTATTTACAAAGTTACGAACCAACTCAACATAGGCTAGTGTATGAATATGACGAGAATAGCGGTTGGATGATTATTAATGACTGGACATCACAAGTTTACACCTATTTTGATAATTTATATTCTTCGTTGCCCGATAAGATCAAAGTTGAGATTGGAACACATATAATCAAGGAAAAAGAATCTTACTGGATTGGTTACAATCAATATTATAGGTGGAAAGATGTTGAAGTTTCAGATTATGTCTATATAGCATATAGTCTTGAATGGGAAGAAAGAATTAAAGATTTCATTATTTTTAAGGGGCATGGATTATGTGATGTTATAACGGAACGCTATTGTAAAAACTTAGTCCTAAAAAAGAAGTACGTTGACTACAGTTTTAAAGGTAATAATGAACTTGAAGCCAAATATTCAGCACAAGTAAAATTGATTGGTATTACAGAAACTAAAAAGTTAGATGACTCAGAGGGCAATAAAGTACTATTTAATCGTCAATATGCAATAAATAGCTACCAGGGGGTGTCTAGTAGCGGCGCTGATTTCTATTTACATACAGAAACAAGCTGGGTTGACCTCTATTTGGAGCCTGGTAATATCATTCACGCAGTTCAGACTATTCCTAATGCTGCTGATTGGGGGCTATACACAACAACAACTGAATCACCTATACTTTGACTATAAAGTGTGAAGTTGTAGCGTTTTGCTGTGGAAAATTGTCTTACTTTTATGTATTAATTTAACAACTAAAGACTATGAAAGCGCTGATTTTTACAGTATTTGCACTGCTGGCAACTATGGCTGGATGTACTGAGAATGATCCAAATACAGACGAAAAGGAAGATAAAAAAGAAATGTCATCATTACGGTCACAGGAAGTAAAACAGAAGGCAGCAAGAGATAACGCATTTGCATTACAGCTACTTAAGAAAACAGTAGAAATAAGTGGTGAGAAAAATGTATTTATTTCACCGCTAAGTATGAGTGTAGCTATTGGTATGGCCTGGAATGGGGCTGAGGGTGAGACTAAGGCTGAAATTGAGAAAATGTTAAACTTTAGCGGTTTCGAAGAAGGGCAGATAAATTCGTATTACAGACTAATGCTGGATACTTTGCCTGCTATAGATAAAGGAACAACTTTGAAAATTGCGAACTCTGTTTGGTACGATCAGATGTTTGATGTGAAGCAGGCTTTTCTTGATACAAACACGAAGTATTTTGATTCGGAAGTAAGTAAACTCGATTTTAGAAGTCAGGCATCGGTAGATATAATTAATAACTGGTGTGCTGAAAAAACAAATAATCTTATACCTGAGATTATTTCAGAAATTCCTTTGGAAGCAGTAATGTATCTGATTAATGCTGTTTATTTTAAGGGTAAGTGGGCAAAGCCATTTGATGTTAAAGCTTCGCATAAATCATCTTTTGTTACAGAGGATAATAAGATTAATGATATTGTCATGATGAGTATGACAGATACGATGGCTTATTATGAAGATGATGAAGCGCAATATGTGGACTTACCCTATGGAGATGGTTCATTTAGTATGACAGTTGCTCTGCCTCAAGGTGATACAAAAGTAAATGACTACTTAATCGGACTTGATACTACAAAAATGCAGAATGTGTTCAATTCGCTTGAGTTACAAAAGGTCGGCTTGAAAATGCCAAGGTATAAGGTCGAATCAAACTTTCAAATGATAGGTATGCTTAAGGCATTGGGTATGAAGAAATCGTTTACAGATATGGCAGAGTTTAAGAAAATTAGTGACAGATCTGTTTATATATCTTCAGTATTACACAAAACATTTATGGAAGTTAATGAAGTAGGAACCGAGGCTGCAGCAGTAACTTCAATCGAGTTTTCAAATACATCTTTGCCAAGTTATCCTATGATGTATGTTAACAGGCCATTTGTGGTTTTCATAAGAGAGAAGCAAACAGGGGTTATACTTTTTGCCGGAAAAATTGGTGACATAAAGGAATAATGTATTCCCTGGATATTTATGTATCTTTGCGGCTTATAATAATAAAAGGTTTTAGATGATTTCTGTAGATGGGTTAACTGTTGAATTTGGCGGTTTCACTTTATTTGATTCGATTTCTTACGTTGTTAATAAAAGAGACAGGATAGCACTGGTTGGTAAAAACGGTGCAGGAAAGTCAACAATGTTAAAAATATTTTCCGGATTGCAGGCTCCAACACGGGGTAATGTAACTGTGCCAAGGGATGTTACTATTGGGTATCTACCTCAGCATATGATACATGAAGATGGTAAAACTGTGCTTGAAGAGGCAGAGTCTGCTTTTAGCTCTATTTTTGAACTGCAGGAAGAGATTGAAAAAATCAACATCGAGTTGTCTGAAAGGGAAGATTATGAATCTGATTCTTATCACAGACTTATTGATAATCTGACACATATGAATGAACGTCTGGCTATGTCTGACGTTAATAATTATAAGGCTAATGTAGAGAAGACTCTTGTAGGGCTTGGTTTTGTCAGAGAAGATTTTAACAGGCTTACTAGCGAGTTTAGCGGCGGTTGGAGAATGAGAATTGAGCTTGCGAAGTTATTGCTTCAAAGGCCTGATGTGCTTTTGTTGGATGAGCCGACTAACCACCTTGATATTGAGTCGATTCAATGGCTTGAAAATTTCCTGGCTGTAAGCGCCAATGCTGTTATACTTGTTTCGCATGACAGGGCATTTATTAATGCTGTGACTAATCGTACTATAGAAATATCACTGGGTAGAATATATGATTATAAAGTTCCTTACTATCAGTATGTTGAGTTGAGGAAAGAACATCGTGAACAGCAAATGAGGGCTTATGAGAATCAACAGAAAATGATTCAGGATACTGAAGATTTTATTGAAAGATTCAGGTATAAAGCTACTAAGGCTGTTCAGGTGCAATCACGTTTAAAACAACTGGAAAAGGTTGATAGAATTGAGGTTGATGATGAAGATAATTCTTCTCTGAATTTAAAATTTCCTCCTTCTCCAAGATCTGGTAGTTTCCCTTTGATAATTGAAGAATTACGTAAAGATTATGGTAATCATACTGTAATTAAGCACGTTAATCTGACTATTAACAGAGGTGAAAAGGTAGCTTTTGTTGGTAAAAATGGTGAGGGAAAATCAACATTAGTCAAGTGTATTTTGGGTGAGATTGAATATTCTGGTTCACTTAAGTTGGGGCACAATGTTAAAATAGGATATTTTGCTCAAAATCAAGCCAGTTTGCTGGATGAGAATTTCACTGTTTTTGAGACAATAGACAGAGTTGCCGTTGGAGATATCAGAACTAAGATCAGGGATATTCTGGGGTCTTTTATGTTTGGAGGTGAGGCTTCTGATAAAAAGGTGAAGGTTTTGTCGGGAGGTGAGAGGAGCAGACTTGCAATGATAAGGTTGTTGTTGGAGCCTGTTAACTTCCTGGTTTTAGATGAGCCTACTAATCACCTTGATATGCGTTCTAAAGACGTTCTTAAAAAAGCTATAAAAGAGTTTGACGGAACCGTGATTGTGGTTTCTCACGATAGGGAGTTTTTAGATGGTCTTGCTGATAAAATCTATGAGTTTGGAGGCGGTAAGGTTAAAGAGCACCTCGGTGATATAAATTATTTTCTTGAAAAGAAAAAACTTGAAAATCTTAAGGAGATTGAAAGACAGGTTGTTGTTAGTAAGAAGGATAATGCTGACAAAGGTCCTTCTGACAATAAATTGTCGTATGAGGCCAGAAAGGAATTTAACAAGAATGTGAAAAGGCTTGAGAAGGCTGTAGAACAATGCGAATCGAGAATAGAAAGCCTCGAAAAGGAAGTTGCTCAGACTGAGAAAATGATGATGACACCCGAAGGTGCTACAAATATGGCATTACTTCAGCTGCATTCTAAAGCAAAAAAGGAACTTGATGAATGTATGTCGGAGTGGGAGA
>CAZFUO010000178.1:0-5469 GCA_964522065.1 uncultured Bacteroidales bacterium
TTGGTTTGTTTTTTAGTATAGTTATCAGTTGCACAATTGTATCTTTGTGTAACTGATAACTTTTTTTATGCCTTAATTTAATCAATATGAAGAAGTTTGTTTTTTCTATCTTGTTTTTGACCATTTTCTTTTGTGGTTTTTCACAGGAAGAGACAGAAAAAGACTCTGTCCAAACCGCAAAGTCATCTCAATGGTATGGTAAGCGTGTTGCATTTTTAGGCGATTCAATGACTCAAAAATCGGCAATACCCGGATATGTGGTTTTTTGGGAATATCTGGCTGAAATGCTTGGCCTTAAGCCATTTGTTTATGGCATAAGTGGCAACCAGTGGAATGGCATTCTAAAGCAGGCAGAAAAGCTAAATGTGGAGAGGGGGCAGGATATTGATGCAATTATAATTTTTGCGGGCACCAACGATTACAATCACGGTATTCCTATCGGTGAATTTTTCTCTGAAACCACTAAGGAAACAAATCACAACGGAAAAATTGTTTTGCGAAAATATCGCACCCCCATTTATAATGATTCTACATTTTGTGGCAGAATTAATAAAGTAATGTCTTTTTTAAAAGACAGATATCCTAAACAGCAAATTATAATTATGACTCCTGTTCATCGTGGTTTTGCAGGTTTTAGTGACAAAAATGTTCAGCCTGAAGAGAGTTATGCAAATGGTCAGGGCTTATATCTGGATGCTTATGTCGAAACATTAAAGCAAGCATCTTCAATATGGGCGGTTCCGCTAATAGATTTATACTCTGTAAGCGGATTGTATCCGATGTCCGATTCGCATGTACCTT
This sequence comes from uncultured Bacteroidales bacterium, assembly GCA_964522065.1. GTDB lineage: Bacteria > Bacteroidota > Bacteroidia > Bacteroidales > UBA1402 > UBA8389. The sequence continues at coordinate 802 of CAZFUO010000178.1, forward strand.
ATTTCAGAAATGCTAAAACTGACAGGCTGCATCTTAATGCTATAGGAAATTTAAGGTTGGCCGAGTCGATTAAATACCAACTACTTGCATTTCCTGCGCATTTCTGATTATGATAAATGGGGTTGCTGATTTTGATAAACTGCAACCCCATAAGTTTTATTTTTTATAGTCCGAAAGAGATACCTAACTCAAGTGCTGAAACGCCATATCCGATTTCAGCAAATGCTGTAAATTTTTCTGAGAACTGGTAGCGTGCACCAATAAATGTTGAATATCCAATTCCACTGGTTGATGATGCTGATGGTGAGTATCCCGGAATAGCGTCACCATAATATTTACTTCCAACAATATTGTAGCCAAGCATAACACCGGCATAAGTGTCAAGTTTGTCAATAAACTGGTAGTGGAATAGTCCCCTTGCACCCAAAACAAGATAACTGTATTTGAAACCATATTTGTAAGTCATATATGAGGTTTCCCATTTGTTTGATGAATAACCTAAGTATCCGCCAACACCTATTGAGGCTTTACCATCTAACAATCCGTCAACTACACCTTTTTCATAAGAAATCGATAAGGGAGGGAAACCGCTTGTGTATCCGTCTCCTCCATAATAACTACCAAGGCCGATACCTATATTTACTGCCTGGTCGCCTTTTGAAAATGCATTTTGTGCATTTACTGTGATTAGTGCGCAGCTTGTTAAAGCAAGAACTAGCGTGAAGAAGATTTTTTTTGTCATAGCTGGAAATTTAATTGTTTTAGTAAAAAAAATATTTCCTGCGAAATTATAAATCTAATATTCCGCTAAATAATTTGGCTTTTGCACAGGGTAAAAAAGAATTTGCACAGGGTAAATTTGTACATTTGCGTGCTTAAAACGGTACCATGGGGCAAAATTCTTTGTATTTTGATTTTTTAAAAGATAAAAGCAGAGTAATAATTTACTTTCTGATTTTGTTTGCCGTTGCATCCGGACACTATATTTTAGTCAGGGTTCCAATTGATATATTTGGTGCTATAAGTAATACATTGAGACCAATGTTAACCTTTTTCTGTATTTTCGGATCACTGCTATTATTTATCAGATCGAGGACAGAAGGAGGCAGAGCCCGGATTATGTATGCCTTTATTATGTTGATGTGTGGACTGATTGGAGTTTTCTCACTGATAAAAGGATTTAAAACCGGCAACAATGTTGTCTTTGAATATAAGCATTTGTCAACATCCCTTTTAATTTACGGAACCACATATGCCTATATTTTTCTGTTATATCCTGTTGAAGTGCTTAGGCCTGGTTGGTTAAATCTTAAACGTTCACTTCTCTTAGTTCTGCCTGGTGTTTTACTGGTATTTGTATGTTCACAGTTTACTTATTTGTGGATACGTTCATTAGTCTTAATGTATCCGGTAATTGGACTAATATTAATAATCAGATATCACAGAGGTTATGAACAGTATTGTATTAACAATTACGCGATGCTTAAAGAACTCAATATAAATTGGTTAAATGACTATGTTTTCGGCTATTTCGTAATTACATTATCATATATATATGTAATGTTGTCAAACGAGCCCAGGACCGGATTGATGCACAGAATGATTTTTCTGTTTTTTTTCCTGTATGGCTTTTATCATGTAATATTTCAGAGAAATCCTTATCCTGAAGGCTATTTTAAGGATGGACTTGATGATGATAAGGTTGTAAGAAAAGAAATATTAGAGCTGATACCCGATTGTGCAGGTAAAGATTGCGAATCTGAAAATAAAACCTTGTTTTCAGAAAAACTCCCGGAATACAAAGAAAAGCTTGAGGAATGGATGAACATTGAAAAACCGTATTTGCGCAAAGATTTTAAGTTGACAGATGCGATGGAAATACTTCCCCTTAATCGTACATACTTGTCCCGTTTGTTTAATGATGGTTATGGCGAGACTTTTTATCAATATGTTATGCGTCACAGAATTGCTGAGAGCAAGCATTTATTGTTGTCACGTCCAGATTTAAGTATAACTGTTGTTGCTGATCTCTCAGGCTTCAGCTCTTTGTCTGTTTTCAGCCGGGCTTTCACTCAGGAAGTAAACTGCAGTCCTATGCAGTGGAGAGAAAGAGGTTTTGAAGGGTAAAATGCATTGTAATATATAGATTAACAGCTTGTTGCATTCGTAATAAAGTTATTAGTAATAAGATTGTTAGTAATAAGGATATTACATATATTTGTATCTTGTTAGATAAAAATGTATTATTATGGAAAATAAGCCTTTTCTATTTGGAGTCGCCACTTCTGGAGAGAACTTTACAGACAGAGAAAAAGAAACATCTCGACTGATTTCGAATTTTACACACGGTGTAAATACAATTCTGATATCACCTCGCAGATGGGGCAAGACCTCACTAGTAAAAAAAGCATGCAAATTGGTACAATCAGATAAACTTAAAGTTGTATATTTAGATATATTCTCGTGCCGAACAGATAAGGAGTTTTTTGATACTTTCGCCTCGGCAGTATTGAAACAAACCTCTTCAAAATTTGATGAATTAATTGAGAATGCTAAACTTTTTGTATCCCGATTAAGTCCAAGGTTTACTATGGGACCTGACCCTATGACAGACTTTTCAATGTCGCTTGAATTCAATCCAAGGGATATAGATATTGATGAGATTTTACAACTGCCAGAGAAGATTGCAAAGAAAAAAGGGGTTAGAGTTGTTATCTGCATCGATGAATTTCAACAGATAGCCGAATTTCAAGACTCAAAAACATTTCAGAAGCAATTACGTAAAATTTGGCAACTTCAACAGTCTGTCTCATATTGTTTGTTTGGAAGTAAAAAGCACTTAATGAGTGAGCTTTTTGATAAAAAAAGTTTGCCATTTTACAAGTTTGGAGATGTAGTTTATTTGCCAAAAATATCAACCAGAGATTGGGTTTTATATATATGTGATCGCTTCGATAAAACTGAGAAATCTGTATCTGCAGCTATTGCAGAGAGGGTTTGTGAAGCTGTTGAAAATCATTCATCTTATGTTCAGCAATTGGCATGGTTGTTATGGATAAATACAGATAAAATTGCAACAGATCAAGATTATAATAATTCTTATCAGGATTTGATAGATCAAAATACCCCATTGTTTGAGAAACAAATTGAAAATCTGACATTATATCAGATGAATTTTTTAAGAGCATTAGTTGATGGGGTTAATAATGAATTTGCATCTGCGCAAGTATTACAAAAGTATCAATTGGGGTCATCTGCAAATGTAAGTATCATTAAGAGAGCGCTTATAAAAAAGGAGATTATAGAAATTGAAAATAAAAAAGTTTATCTTGCAGACCCTGTAATGGCTTTATGGTTAAAGCAAATGTTCAATAGATAATAAAAAAGCCCTGTAATCCTTTGAATTACAGGGCTTTGTTTTTTGTGTAGTACCCAGAGCCGGGATCGAAATATACCATTATATCAATTCTCTAAAACTCCTGATTTGTAACTGTATGATATTGATATACATATAATTACAATATTTTTATCGCATAAAAAAACATTGCATTTTATTGAAGATAATCGTATTTTGTTGTGCAAATGTTGTGCAAAATTTGTATATTTGCACAACCAACTAACACTTCAATATCATGGCAAAAGTTAAGGCTTTTATCCGAGTTTCCACAAAAAAAGGCAATTAATGTCAATGTACGCTTCCGCTTAAGCGATGGCAGAAAGGTTCAACTTTTCCACAAAAGCGAGTTAGAAGTAAACCCTGAGCTTTGGGACGAAAACAAACAATCTATTAAAGCAAAGGTAATTTTTCCAGCTTTAGAGCGTAAGATATTTAATGATGCCGTCAACGAACGCAAAAAGCTAGTCGATGACATTTATAGCAATCAGTCAGCAAAAGAAGATTTAACCTCAGATTGGCTGGAACTGGAAATCGACAAGGCGATTAATCCAGGGAAATACATTACTGAAGAAGAAGCAAATCAAACTGAATCATTCTTTGATTGCTTTGATGAATTCTTGTCGAAGCGTAAGCTTTCAACAGTACGAATAAGCAACTTCAAAGTAATAAAACGAGCTTTGCAACGTTATGAACTTTACAAAGCCTATATGAGAAAGCCTGTAAAATTAAACCTTGACACTGTAACGTCAAATACGCTCAGAGATATTGAAGATTTCATGCGTAATGAGCACCAAATCTTTATTGAATATCCAGAAATTTACAATCAAATACCCGAAAAAAGAACCCCTCAAATGCGAGGACAGAACACTATCAACGATATATTCACCAAGCTTCGCATATTCTTTCTATGGGCCATTGAAGGAGGCAAAACCACAAACAATCCATTTAAAGGCTATGCAGTCGAAGAATGCGTTTATGGTACACCGTTCTATATTTCTATCGATGAAAGAAATCAGCTTTATCAAGCCGATTTATCTAAACACCCACCATTAGCAGTTCAACGTGATATATTTGTTTTTCAATGTCTGATTGGCTGTCGTGTTGGAGACCTTTATAAAATGACCAAATCAAACATAATGGGAGAAGCCATTGAATACGTACCACGCAAAACTAAAGAAGGTCGTCCGGTTACAGTTAGAGTTCCACTCAATGCAACAGCTTTGGAAATTTTAAACAGATACCCGGTAGGTCCAAAACTATTGCCATTTATC
>CAZFUO010000179.1:0-5453 GCA_964522065.1 uncultured Bacteroidales bacterium
CTGCAGAATCTGTTGAGTTGTTTGAATGGTTGCAGGATATATCTTATGAAATATATAATGCTAAAAACTAGTTTAAAATAGAATTCAACTTAAACCATTCCTGATTATTTTCAGATTCAGTAAATGATCTTTTAAAAACATTTTCCTTAGTGTAAAGAGCTGCTTCTTTGTCAGTTAATTCTTTTGACCATGCAACCCTATGCGAACGGTTTGCCCCCTCGCCATTGTTTTTATACTCAACATAAGTAACAGTATTCTCATTTTCAGCTTTTGACCAGTTATTCCAGCCTTGTGGAGCTATAAATGCACCCATATTACATTTCAGGAAAGCAACTTTTGCGAAACCACGCCATGGCCGGCCTAGCAGCACACTATTAACCCCTTCTGCTGCAGTTATATTACAGTCATAAAACACATAACCAAAAGGTTTTTCTTTATTAGTGCTGGCGGCAGTAATATATGAATTTGACTTAGTATGCAAAGTGCATTTTTCAAAATATGCAGTTGCCTCGCCAAATATGAAATCAGTGGTTCCTTCAATATAACAATTTAAAAATAATTGACGTCCAGGTCTGCCTGCTGCATAAATTGTATCCTGATTGCCCAAAAACCTGCAATTAACAAAAACGCATCTGTCTCCTTCTACACATAATGCAAGTGCCTGACCTACCGGACCGGCAGTATTTTCCACTGTTATATTTTCCATTCTGAAATCGCTTGCTTCAACCTTTAACGTATAGGTATAAAATGTACTGTTCCTGCCGCGATTCATTTTACTAAAGTGATCATCCCAGCTGATAATAGTTTTCTCAACACTCTCACCCACAAGCCTTAAATGAGTATTGCCCTCAAGTATAGCAACCTTCTCCTTATAAAGTCCATTTTTTACAAAAATCATAATCGGTTTGTCAGGAAAAATCTTGCAAGCATCAATAGCCTGTTGAATAGTAGTATAATCTCCAGAACCATCTTTAGCAACAACAAAATCAAATTTTTCTGCAGAGTATGCCGATAAGCTTATAAATAAAAAAAAGGTAAAAAAACCCAGTAACTTAAAAAACGATTTAAAATACATATATACTATTTTTAATACCACAAAAGTATTGATATATTTGAATATCAGAAAAAACAAGTAAATGAATTTCGTAGCAATAGATTTCGAAACCGCTAATTACAACAGACAGAGTGTATGTTCTGTAGGTTTGGCAATAGTTGAAGATTATAAAATTGTCGGTACGGTCAATAAGCTAATCAAGCCAACCCCAAACTATTATGAACATATAAATGTGTCCATACATGGTATAAGGCCTGAGATGACCGAGAAAGAAAAAAACTTTTCCGAATTGTGGCCAGAGCTAAGACCATATTTAGAAGATAAACACGTAGTTGCACACAACGCTTCATTCGACTTTAGCGCACTCAGAAATACTTTAGATACTTATGGAATAGAATATCCCGTACTAAATTATTACTGCTCAATGTTAATAAGCAAAAAACTTTACTCAGGATTATACAATTATCAATTGCCTACTGTTTGCAATTATTTAGATATCGACCTTTTAAATCATCATGATGCGGTTTTTGATGCAGTAGCTTGTGCAAAAATTATGATCAAAGTTTGTAAAGAGTTGCAATTGGAAAAATTTTCAGATATTGAGGAAAAATTAAGTATCACCCCCGGCAGGTTTTTACCAGATGGGTATAAATCATTTAGCTGTAAAGCAAAAAAGAAAACTTAAAACACTATCATCATGAAAAACACAAAACTCATCATCAACGTAGCTATCTTGTTTACGTTTGCTTTTTTTATATCATGTGAAAAAGATACCGAATCGGTTGAAAACCAAAATCTCATCGACCAGATGGAGGCTGTTACAGATTCGATAATCGAGAACACCGAGGTTTCGGGGATAGTGGCTTTGGTTGTAGATCATAAGCGTGGCATTGACTGGATTTATACAGCGGGCTACAGTGATATCCCCAACAAGCTTCCAATGGACGAAAATCATACATTCAGAATTGGCAGCAACACCAAAACCATGACCGGTACCGTCTTGCTACAGCTGGTTGAGGAAGGCAAACTTTCACTCGACGACAAACTTTCGAAATTTTATCCGGAGTATCCAAAAGCTGACAGCATCACAATAGCCATGCTCTGCAATATGACCAGCGGCATATACAATTATACAGACACCGAAGCCTGGCAAAATATACTTTTCAATACCCCGACCAAAGTATGGGCACCAAGTGATTGCGTTGAAATAGGCTTTGACAATAACTTTTATTTCAGTCCGGGCAAAGGCTGGTTCTATTCAAATACCAACACAATATTAGTTGGTATGATTATAGAAAAACTGACCGGAAAAACCTTACAAACTGAAATTGATAATCGTATTGCGAAACCGCTAAAACTCAACAAAACTGGCCTTCTGACATCAGGTTTAGACTTCCCCGGGCCACACGGCAGAGGTTATTATGCAGGTGAATATGCTGAAGGTGAAGATTATACTGCTACCTTCGATATTTCGTGGGGATGGGCAGCCGGTTCGGCATATTCAACTCCAAGAGAATTGCAGAAATACGTAGAAGCATTGGTTGAAGGCGGCCTCCTATCAGAATCACTCCAGCAAAGAAGAATAAATGAAATGGTCGAAATTACACCAAAAATCAGCTATGGTTACAACCTGCTTAGAAGAGGCACTTTTTACGGCCATAACGGCGCACTGCCTGGCTATACATCTTCCATGTATCATAGCAAAGTAAAAGATTGCTCAGTCATAATCTATTTCAATTGCCAGTTAGAACTTCAGCCCGATTATCTATTCGCCCGGTTTATGCAAATTTTATATGGAGACAATTATTAAAAAATGTATCAGAGCCCTCGCCCTGCTAACTTTCTTTACTGTTGTAAATCAATCTTATGCGACAGCGGTTAAAAAGAAAACACCTTTAAAGCCGCGAATAGTCGTGTTGACCGATATTGCACCCAACAATATTGAGCCAGACGACATGGAGTCTATGATAAGGCTGCTGGTTCATGCAGATATGTTTGAAATAGAAGCGATTATAGCCACAACAGGCTGGAGCAATACCGGAGGAAGTGAGAGAATAGACCTCATACACAAAGCATTAGATGCTTACGAAAAAGATTTGCCAAATCTGATGAAAAGGTCTGAACAGAAAGAATTTGCCCAAAACGAAAGTGTACAGAAAATTGGCTACTGGCCTGGTGTCGATTATCTTCGAAAGCGAACTGTAATGGGAAGCAGAAAAATGGGCATGAAATCTATTAGTGAAGGCAATGATTCTGATGGCAGCAATCTAATCATAAAGCTGGCAGACGAGAAAGACGACAGACCAATATGGATTTCAGTTTGGGGAGGTGGAAATACCTTTGCACAGGCAATCTGGCGCGTACAAAAAGAACGCTCGCCCCAGGAGCTTAAGGCTTTTCTCAATAAATTTCGTATTTATACCATAACCGACCAGGATAGGCCATGGTCAAAAGGTGATACTTTAAGCTACGCTATAAGTTCTCATCAATGGATGAAGAAATTCAACAAAGATCTTAAGTTTTTTTGGGACGAATGCGCGTGGAAACATCAGAACAGTACCGGAGTAAAAAACTGGAATGAATATGCACTTCATATTCAAAACCATGGCAATCTCGGCACTTTGTATCCAAAATACAAATGGGGTGTCGAAGGCGATACGCCCGCATTTATGCACCTAATGCCCAATGGCTTATCAGACCCCGATGTACCCGGACAAGTAAGCTGGAGTGGATATTTCGAACATTCCGTTTGTCCGGACAATCTTGTATATTCCTACAATAATTATACAGAAAAACCATACGATATCAGTACTAAATACTTCAATTATTTCTACCCTGCTATTTTTAACAACTTCGCAGCCAGAATGGATTTCGCAAAAGACGGACGTGGCAACCGCAATCCCGAAGTCATCGTAAAAAAGCATAAAAGCGTATCTAACAACATCAAACTAGACGCTTCAAAGTCTTACGACCCCGACGGCAACGCCTTAAGCTTTAAATGGTGGGTATTGCCTGAAGCGGGTACTTTCACCGGAAAAATTGAAATTTCAAATAGCGAAACCGCTGTTGCCACAGTAAATATCCCAACAGAAGCAGCCGGAAAAACCATACATATAATTTGTGAGGTTACAGACAACGGCTCACCAAACCTGACAAGCTACCAAAGGATAATACTATAAATAAATATGAACAAGACAACTGGAAGCATTATTGAAAAAATGATACGATATTTTGGTAACGATGCCAGAAGAATAAATCACGCTCTTAAAGTTCACGGTTTCGCCGCTTGTATTGCGAGTAAAGAGTCGCTATCTGAAAATGAATCATTTATAGTCGAAGCAGCGGCCATTCTTCACGATATAGGCATACATGAAGCAGAACGAAAATACAATTCGAGCGGGGGTAAATACCAGGAAATTGAAGGACCCGCTATAGCTCAAAGCCTTTTATATGATGAAGATATTGACACAAAAACCCTTGAGAGAATCTGTTTTATAATAGGCAATCACCATTCTTATCAAAAAATTGATGGCCCCGACTTTCAAATACTTGTAGAAGCCGACTTTCTTGTAAACATTTTTGAAGACGAAATGCCACAGCACTCCATAGAAAGTGTCAGAAATAAATATTTTAAAACTAAAACGGGATTAGCGCTGGTTGAGGAGGTTTATTTATAAATAAAAATGAGTCAAAAAATGCAAGACCATCCAGATACGAACTATGAATTATACAAATTACAAGAAGCTAGAATCTTCTTAAAAAATAATGGAGTTTTTGATGATGATTCATTTTATGAACTAATATGCGAATGAAAAAGACAAAAAAAGATAATTTTTTAGATATTGTATCTAATGAAGTTGTAGACATTTTAGACAAAAACAGTGAACGCATCAGAAATCGAGAAATGTTGCGTGAGTCGCAGAGTATTGCAATAAAAGTAATAACTAAATTAGATGAGCTCAGATGGTCTCAAAAAGATCTGGCAAAAAAAATGGATGTGTCACCACAACAAATCTCAAAGATTGTAAGTGGCAAAGAAAACTTGACTATTGAAACTCAAATTAAGCTTCAAAATATATTAAACATCCCAATTTTAGCAAGTTATTACGAGAACAAATCAGCTGAAAGAAATGAATTGATTACCACTTTCGAAAAACGAGTTAAACAGCCTATACAAAAACAAAGAGTAGCTAATGAAAATTAACATCAGAAGCGCCAACGAAGGCGATTTTCAGCAAATAGTTGAGCTATTCAGAGATTTTGCGGTTTTTGAAAAAGTGCCAGAGAAAATGACAAACTCAGTTGAAAAGATGCTCAAGGAGAAAGAATTCTTTCATTGCTTTGTTGCCGAAACCGCTGATAAACGTATTGTCGGATATGCTACATACTTTTTTGCCTA
>CAZFUO010000180.1:0-5410 GCA_964522065.1 uncultured Bacteroidales bacterium
GTACTTCTTCAATTGGCAATAAACTTAAACCACCATCACTCCAGGCAGACATCCTAATTTCATCGTCCTTAAATTTTGTAGGTTTTAAAATCACCTTAATACCGTTTGATAAAACAAGTTCAGTTGTACCTTCTAATAATCCGGCTTTTTGTTTTTTGATTTTCCCGGCTTTGATTTTTTCAGAAATCAAAGGCATATCTGTGACTTCATCTTTATATTCAATAATTTCAGCCCTTTTTGCATTTTCCAGTTCACTTAATAGTTGATTGTTATCAGGATAGGTGATGCCCTCCTTTTCAGGACCATAAATAGCATAAACTATACTTTTTCCGTTAATATGCTGCTTTGCATACTTGTTTATCAAGTCAAGTTGCATTTGAGGTAAAACTTTTTTTGCGAACTCAAATTCCCATTTAATACCGGGAGCAGACTCTGCAGAAAGAAAGTTTCTTGCATATTCTCTTACAAGTGTATTATTATTTTGCTGATCTCTTTCATTGTAAGACTTTTCGTAACTGCTTATTATCCTGGACTTGGCTCTCTCTAATTCACTCTCTGTGAAACCGTATCTTGCAATTTTCTCAATCTCAATCAAAAGTCTCTCTCTTGCTTCTTTTTCTTTTCCTGAAACCGGATCAGCAGAAAATGAATAAGCATCCTTTGTTCTGGTTACCGATGTTAAATAGCCTGAAATACCTGAAAACGGTGAACCCGGTTCTTGAACTATCTCAGAAAATCTGGAATTAGTCATATTGTTAATCAAACTTCTAATAAAAGTAACAGCATAACCTTCTACTGATAATTTTGATTCATCAGAATCTGAGTCAAATCTATAATCTACACTAATAGATGTGGTTTGCATTTCAGGATCAGTGAAAACTCCAACAATAGGATTTGCTTTGTCAGGAACCGCGAAATAAGTCCTTTCTGCAGGATTAACAGGCTTTGGAATGTCAGAAAACATTTCTTTGATTTTTTTCTCAATAATATTTACATCGATATCGCCTACTACCAATACTGCCTGAAGGTCAGGTCGGTACCATTTTTTATAGTAGTCTCTTAGTGTTTGATATGAAAAGTTATTAATTATGGCAGTATCCCCGATAATATCCCTTTTTGAATATTGAGAACCTTCCATAATAACCTTATTTGACTCTTTCCATAATCGTCTTGAAGCATTTTGTCCTTGTCTCCATTCTTCTCTGATAACACCTCTTTCTTTGTCTATTTCATTTTCTTCTAATAAAATAAAGCTGGACCAATCGTGTAGTACTAAAAGTGCAGAATCAATAATCCCTTCTCTTGTTACCGGAACATTTGATAAATTATATACAGTCTCATCAAGAGAAGTGTAAGCGTTTATATTAGCACCAAATTTTACACCTATAGATTCAAAGTAATTAATAAGCTTCTTCCCGGGATAGTTTTTGGTTCCGTTAAAAGCCATATGTTCAAGAAAATGAGCCAGCCCGTTTTGTGAGTCTTCCTCAAGTATTGCACCAACTTTCTGAGCAATGTAAAACTCTGCTCTTTCCTGAGGTTTTTTGTTGTGTTTAATGTAATATGTCAGACCGTTTTCAAGTTTACCATATCTTATTGTTGAGTCTAAAGATAGTGGAGTGAGTGCCTGAGCTTTGTTAATACTACTGAATGATAGTAAAACAACAATTGTTAAAAGGAGCTGTTTCATAAGGATAAGGTTTTTTAAGATTGAAGTTGAGCGTAAAAGTAATAAAAATTGTTTTTTATGTTCTAAAAATGTGAACCTGAGTTATAGCGAGTTATATAATTACATCTTTTTTCTATCTTTGTCGTCCAAAACCAGGTATCATGAACAGAAAAAATTTTAAGATTGCTAACAACCTGTCAGGCTGGATTGCGTTTGCAGTTGCAGCAGTGACTTATTTATTGACTATTGAGCCTACCGCAAGCTTCTGGGACTGTGGTGAATTTATATCAACTGCTTATAAATTAGACGTAGGACATCCTCCGGGAGCTCCTTTCTTCATGTTAATTGGTAGATTTTTTGCAAATTTTGCTTCAGGGCCCGAAACTGTTGCTCTGATGATAAATGCAATGTCTGCAATATTTAGTGCATTAACCATCTTGTTTTTATTTTGGTCTATAACTCATCTTGCAAAGAAAGTTATTCTCACAAAAGATAGTGAAATGACATTAGGTCAGGCAATTACTATTTTAGGAGCTGGTTTTGTCGGTGCACTTGCTTACACATTTTCAGATACATTTTGGTTTTCTGCAGTAGAAGGAGAAGTTTATGCTTTTTCCTCACTTTTTACAGCTGTAGTTTTCTGGGCAATACTAAAATGGGAAGATGCTGACGGTCAACCACATTCAGAAAGATGGATTATATTTATTGCATACCTGATTGGTTTATCTATTGGTGTTCACCTTTTAAACCTGCTTTGTATTCCTGCTATCGTTTTAGTTTATTACTTTAAAAAGGCAGACAGAGTTAATACAAAGGGTACTTTGCTGGCATTAGTGGTTTCGTTTGTTATTGTTGGAATTGTACTTTATGGTATAGTGCCGGGATTTGTAAATATGGCGGGCTGGTTTGACCTGCTTTTTGTGAATATCCTTAAGCTGTCTTACAACTCTGGTGCAATTTTTTATGTATTCTTTATAATCGGTCTTATTTCATGGGGTCTATGGGAAACCTTTAAAGGTAAAAGTCCTCTGAGAATGAAGATTGCATTTTCAGTTAATGTTATTGCTGTTGGTATTCCATTTTTTGGAAGCTCTCCTATAGTTTGGGGTATTATTGCAGCAGGTATTATTGGTTTTGTTTTCAAATCGAAGAATATGAATCCAAAGCTGATGAACACAGTTTTGCTTTCACTTATGGTAATGTTGATCGGATATGCCAGTTATGGTGTAACAGTTATTCGCTCGAATGCTTTACCACCGATGGACCAGAACTCACCAAATAATATGTTTACTCTTGAAAGATATCTTAACCGTGAACAGTATGGAGAAACTCCTTTAATATATGGTGAAAGTTTTGCATCAGATATCCGATGGGTAGCCGAAGGTAGAAACTGTATTCCTGTTTATGACAAAAAAGGTAAGCTTTGGAATGAAGTAGCTAAGAAAAATCCGAATGAAAAAGATAAATATATTGTTACAGGTTACAAAGAATCGCCCTCTATGGTTAAGGAATGCAACATGCTATTCCCAAGAATGCATAGTAAGCGTCCTGAGCATATAGAACAATATAAAGTATGGAGCAATTTTAAAGGTAAACCTGTAGTTATTGATCGTTGTGGTCAAAAGGAAACCGTTATGGCTCCTACTATGGCAGAAAACTTAAGATTCTTTTTCTCATATCAAGTCAATTTCATGTACTGGAGATATTTCATGTGGAATTTTTCAGGAAGACAAAATGATATTCAGGGTAATGGAGAAATAAACAATGGAAACTGGATTACCGGTATAAATGCTATTGATAAACTGTTAGTTGGTGATCAGTCTAATTTGCCTTCTGAAATGGCAAATAATAAAGGTCGCAATAAGTATTATATGCTGCCATTGTTATTGGGCTTATTAGGATTGTTCTTCCAGGCTATGGCAGGTGATAAGGGTATTCAGGGATTTTGGGTGACATTCTTCCTGTTCTTTATGACAGGTCTTGCTATATTACTTTACCTTAACCAAACACCATTACAGCCAAGAGAAAGAGATTATGCCTATGCGGGTTCGTTTTATGCTTTCTGTATATGGATAGGATTGGGGGTCCCGGCAATTGTTAAAATAGCTAAGAAGTTCTTACCTGAGACTCCTGCTGCTATTATGGTCTCTGTTTTATGTCTTGGTGTTCCCTTTATGATGGCTGCTGAGAACTGGGATGATCATGATCGTTCAGGTCGTTATACTGCCAGAGATTTTGCAAAAAATTATCTGATGTCATGTGAAGAAAACGGAATTATTTTTACAAATGGTGATAATGATACTTTCCCGTTGTGGTATATTCAGGAAGTAGAAGGATACCGTACAGATGTCAGAGTTTGTAACTTAAGTTATTTGCAGACTGATTGGTATGTTGACCAGATGCGCAGACCTTATTATAATTCTGATGCATTACCCATTAGCTGGACTGAAGACATGTACAGTAATGGAAAGAGGGATATTGCAAGAGTTATTAAGCTAACAGAAGATTCAATAAGCCTGAATATGGCTCTTGAATGGGTTAAAACTGATGATGAAAAGTATAAAAAGGTACCAGGCTATAATGAAAATATAGATTTTATACCTTCTGAAAAATTATTTTATAATGTTGATACAAGCCTTTTGGCAGAAAATAAATATTTAACAGGTAAATATCTGAAAATGACATTGCCTCAGTTGAAAATTGATTTGGCTGGTAAAAATTATCTTGGTAAACATGAATTGATAATTCTTGAGATGATTAATGAAAATAAATGGAAAAGACCTATATATTATGCTGTAACTGTTGAAGAGTCGCAGTATTTAGGTCTTAAAAACTCATTCCTTCATGAAGGTTTAGCTTACAAAGTTGCACCTTTATCAAGTATAAACGGAGAGCCAACAATAAATACTGATAAGATGTATGATCTTATGGTAAATAAGTATTTGTGGGGAAATGTACAAGATCCAAATGTTTATCTTGACGAAAATAATTTAAGGATGTGTCGCACTCATCGTCATATGATGACCTCACTTGCAAAAGCATTGTATGATGAAAAAGACTTTGTAAGAGCTGAAAAGACTTTAGATCGTTGTCTTGAAGTATTACCAATTAGTAATGTGCCTGCAAATTACTCTAATATTGATATGGCTAAGCTTTACTATCAAATGGGTAAAAATGACAAAGCCTTTGACTTGATTAAGAAAGTTGCTGATAATTCTGTTGAATATCTTGAATGGCTTTATACACTTAAACAGGATCAATATTTATCTGCTAACATTCTAGTAAACACTCATCTGTTTACTTTGCAGGAAGTTGTTAATATTATAAATAGCTTTGATAAAGATAAGCTGGATATGTATATGGCCGTATTCCAGAAGCATGCTCAGTTGTATCAGCAAGCTATGGCTGCAAGAAATGCTGGTGCTGCAAACAGATAAATATGATTATCGAACAGTTGCCACTTTTTATCAGGTTTTTTTTAAAAGGAGTTACCTGGAGAAAAGACTCTGAAAGCAAAAAAATATATCTTACATTTGATGATGGTCCAATACCCGGGGTTACACCCTGGGTATTGGATGTTTTAGACAGTTATAATGTTAAGGCTACTTTTTTTTGTGTGGGAGATAATGTCCGAAAGTATCCTGAAATATATCAGGAGATTTTAAACAGAGGACATAAGACAGGAAACCATACCTTTAATCATATAAGAGGCTTTCTTAACAGTACTTCAGATTATATTGA
>CAZFUO010000181.1:0-5346 GCA_964522065.1 uncultured Bacteroidales bacterium
ACTTCCTGTTACTTTCCTGCCTATCCATTCTGAAAATCCGGCTTTATGTTTAGCAGATTTGTTTTCTTTTAAACTTTTCTGCTTTTCAACAGCACCTGAAGTAATAAGAGTCATTTTCCTGCTAAAAGAAGGTGCCATATATTTTAAGACAACCCATATAGAAGCAACAGGTACAACTAATGCTAGTATCACTAAAACAAAATCTCCGGTTTCACCATTACCTTTTAATATCAAAACCGTTCTGGTAAACCAATACGGCGGATATAAGAAAATACCTTTGACTGCACTTATATCAATTTTTTCGATCGTGGCATTATTTATAATTTTTGGCATTAATTGATACATTGCCATAATTATAACCATAAAACCAACCTGTATCGAACCTATAGCAGACTGAAACTTTGACGGAGTAGAGACTTTCAGAATAAACAAATAAATAAGGTTAATCAAAAAAATACTAAAAACAGTCATTAAAACTACCGAAACCGCAAATAATAAAGAAATTATTACACCTTCGGAAGTTGTGATTAAAATCATTGCAGGCAAAGTCATAGGGATTATAAGCAAACATATTCTGATTAAAATATGAAGAAGGCGGCTTGCAAGAAATGTAACATCATTAACAGGTTTTGGCAAAATTATCTGGTTATCCCTGATATCAATAAGTACAGATGTAAAATCAGTAATTAACGTAACGCAGAGCATGAATATAAACATCGAATTAAACAAAGTCAGCTTCATATTCATATCAGTACCCGTAAGAAAGCTGAACATCAACATCAGACCTATAAATATTGAACCAACAACTGTACTTAGTGTAGATTTATTAATTTCCTTTTTCTCAGATCTCTTACCAAAATTAAAAGAAGCAGGACGACGATTATCTATAGTAAGCTTTGTAGTCAGAATAACTCTAAGCTGAACTGTATTTATACCTGACTTTTCATAAATAGATTCAGGCAATAAAAAAAGCCAGAGAAAAAAGCGATCAAGTGCATTCATATCTTCAAATATCAAACGCGTTTAAGAGTTTCTCAGTTGCATCATGTAAAGATTCCTTAGCAGTAAGTCCGGCAAAAATTGACTCCAGACTGGACTTATCCTGAATGCCCCTTAATTCTTCTATACTACCATCAGCAACAACAACTCCATTGTCAATTAAAATAATTCTGTCACTGACTTTTTCGACTACATCCATCATGTGACTACTATAGAAAATAGTCTTACCATTTTTTGAAAGCCTGTCAATTAACTCTTTAACAATAATAACACTATTAGCATCAAGCCCGCTTAATGGCTCATCAAGTATAATAATTTCCGGGTTATGGATTAAACCGGAAGTCAATAATACCTTTTGCTTCATACCTTTACTGAAAGAATCCATTCTTTGATCTATATTACCGGATATTCCAAAAGCATCCAGCATTTGAACAGCTCTGTCATCAACAAGATTTTGGGGCATTTCGTATAATGCACCAACCATATTTAAAAACTCACGGGGAGTTAAAACATCATACAACTCATTCAATTCAGGAACATATCCAATTAGCCTTTTTACAGAAAGCGGATTCTTTTTAATATCTATACCTTTTACCAGAACTTCACCTGAAAAATCTGACAAGAGCCCTGCAAGTATTTTAACAGTTGTACTTTTTCCTGCTCCATTTGGTCCAATGTATCCAATAACCTGGCCAGGATTTACTTCTATATTGATATTTTTTAATACATGTTTTGCACCATAGTATTTATTGAGGTCCTTAATTTTAATCAATGCTTCCATTAAAAATATTTTTTACTGTTATATCCCAAAGTTTTGACGCTGTTGCAGCATTTGCCTGTTTATTTTTCTTTCCCGGTTTTCTTTTGTAGTAATAACCTCCGGGTACAACTTCACTTTCGTTAGAAGAATTAATCAACCATAATAAAGTATCAGCACCTTCTTCGGGGCTTATCATAAATATATTTTTGAAAAAAGATTCGTATGCCCATTTTATCACACCACTTCCCTGTCTGGCAAAACCCGTTCTGACAACTCCGGGATGAAATGAATATGCTTTTACACCTTTAAATCTATTATTAATCTCCATTGCATGAAGAATATTCATAAGTTTAGCGGTTCCGTAAGCTTTCATGGCTTTATAAGACTTTTCATTCTCAAGATCATTAAAATCGATATCACCATAGTTATTTGCCACACTTGAAGTATTTATTATAATGGCATTAGAACATTCAAGTCTGTCTTTCAACAAATATGTAAGTAAAAATCCCGAAAGATAATTTACCTGAAAAGTCTGCTCGTGAACATCAGTGGTTAAATTTCTTTGAGAAATAATGCCACCTACGTTATTTACTAATACATCAATTTTCGGATATTTTTCCAGTAAATTTCCTGCAAACTTTCTTACATCAGAAAAATTTGAGTAATCAACAAGATAATAATCACAATTCATTTCTGCAGCCAACTTTGATGTATTAGCAGACCTGCCAGTTATAATAACCTTAGCACCAGCATTTACCAACGCTTTTGCAGCCTCAGCACCAATACCCGAGCTACCACCTGTAATAACTATTGTCTTATTTTTTAAGTCTTCTCTGAGTTTCATATTAAGGTATATTTATTTTACACAAATATAATTTTATTATTTAAAAGGCAGAAATTTATCCTTCTGAATCTCAATCAATAAAGGGTGAGCATTATTCAGAACGTTTCCATTTAATACTTTTTCATATTTAATCAGATATTGTTCAGTCATTTTCAAAGAGTTAAATACACTTGCGGCATAATCATGACATCTCTGAGGTGAGTAATTTCCAGCATTATTTAACTGCTCAGAAATCTCTGACGAAACCGCAGACAGAAAACCATACTCCTCAGTAACTATCTCAGGCAAAGATCCATAAGGAGTACCAAAAACCGGACACCCATAATACAGACTTTCAATAATAGCCAAACCAAATGGTTCGTGCCACAATACGGGAAAAACCAAACCTTTAGAGCAATTTAATATTTCACCTTTTTTAATATCATCAACCTTGCTAAAAAAAGCGGCTTTGGTAGAAAAAGTCAATCTCAAACCCATTTTAAAGTTAAACCTTACACCACCAAGTACATTAATTCTTTCGCCGGGTACATTTTTCACAACATCTATAGCACCCTTTACGTTTTTTACCCTCCAGGCTGCATTACCTAAAAAATGGAAATACCCTCTCCTTTTATTCAAATCAGGTTTAATGTATTCACTCCAATCCAACCCATTGTAAACAAATGAGTTGCTACCATATCTTGCAGCATGATTACCCGAAACAAATATTGTATTCAAATCAAATAGCCTGCTATCATTTACATTACCATGCATGGTAATTACATAAGGGCATGTCATTCTCTCCAAATAAGGAGGTGTAAAATTAAAATGCACAATATCAAACTCATTATCAATCTGATCAACCAGAGACTTCTCATAATTGATAAACCTGACATCAGCAAATCCACATTCAGATCCTTTATTTACTAAATAAGTAACCTTATGACCAAGTGAAACAAGTTCTTTACCAAGCGCCCATATAACCCTCTGAGTGCCACCATACATAGATGCTGGGATAACACCATCAAAAACTATCATAATTTTCATATTCAAACTTAATCTATTTAATTTGAATACTTGTTGAATAATTAAAATAGTTTTTAGATTTTAGTTTTTAGTGGCAGGGGTTATAAACAAAGAAGCTGTCTCAATTTTACTCTGAGACAGCTTCTTTTAGGTTTAAATTTATGACAAATCAATAACCGGGATTCTGATATGCAGCTTTAGCAGCATCATCCAATGGCTTATTACTTTCATCTGTAAGCAGCTCAAGATAGGAGTTTGGCCATGCCTTAAAAGTATGATACTTTTGGAAACCACCCTTTCCAACACCTTTTGCACCAACTGTACCTGTGCCACCAATATCATCTACCGGGAATGGGAAATCTACTGTGCCTGTTGAAGTTGAAGGAGCGCCCAGCATATCGCGGAAATAAACTCTTTCATACAGAATACCTGCATTATGTAAATCTTCAGTAGTAGTCAATTCAAATATTAGTTCACGTGCACGTTCATTGTAAATGAAGTGAATAAATCTTTCAAGATCACTGGAAACTGTTGGAGGATAATTCTCCTTTTTAGCTTTAGCGGTTCCTGATTGCCATTCTGCTCCATCAATTTTTATTGCATCATAAGAATCAGTAACGACTGTATATGGAGCCACTTTTTCAGCAACAGGTATAGTTAAAGCTCCTGCAAGTACAGCTGGTTCCTTAGTAGCCAGAATTGGGTTTCTGTTTTCACCGGCATGATATGCAGCACGTTTACGAATAACATTAAGGTCTGATATTGCTGCAGGGAAATTCCCTTTGCGTCCATATGCTTCAGCACGTATCAGATAAGTTTCAGCAAGTCTAAAGATTGGTGTATCAAAAGACTGACTACCATTTGCATTTGTGCCTTTACCGCGTGTTCTGTCTAACCATTTATTAGTACCCATATACCATGCTCCCTCAGTAAGTCCTCTGTCAATACCATAAACACCACCTTTATTTCCGGCAAGTCTGTAGTATATTTTTCTGCCTTCAGCTTTATAGTTAGCAATTACAGGGTTTGATGGATCTGCAGCAGCACCGGCTTTAAAACCTGTAATGGCAGTACCTGACTTTTCAAAATAACCTGCATTATTAGGACTGCCAACGACCCAACGGGCATTTATTATATAAGGATGACTCATTAACCATAAAGAATCAACGGGATGTTCTTTAGAATTTTCAATATATACAAGTCCAATATTGCCAAATGTCATTCTTGTTTTACCTACAACAACAGCAGCATCTCCGGCTTTCTTCATAATATTATTATAATAATAGGCTGACGGGGCATCCCATGCTTTACCCTTACCATCAGTAGCAGTAACAGTATAATCTGTCAAGAAACTTTTATAATAACGTGAGTCATTTGCTCTGTCAGTATACATATCATAAGCCCAGTCTGAAGGCATAATAGTTGCAAATGGACGGCCATAATTAAAATCTCTTAATATACCTGCATCCTGGTTGGTATGATTACTATTGTAAACATGAGTCAGGCTAATTGCAGATGCATCTCCATAACGACCATTGTAAGTCTGAGTAGGCTCGTACTGTGCAGAAAGAAGTATTTCCTTTTCATTATCTCTGGTCAGTTTACCGTCATTAAGCCACAAACTGGCAAAGTTGGTTGATAGCCCACCATAATTAGGATTATTGCCTTTTTTCGCATCAATTGTCATTGTAGTATAATGAATAACACTGTCAAGATCGGTAGCCACATTACCCTTAAA
>CAZFUO010000182.1:0-3544 GCA_964522065.1 uncultured Bacteroidales bacterium
ATTCATACTGCCAGAACAATAATGTTTTCAGAGCTTGAAAAAGTAATGGACTATTCAATTGCATCAGGAAATTTTCAGGAATCTTTAGACAACAATGTTATTGGAAAAAAATCATCTGATGGCATAAAAAAAACAAACAACTTTCTGAAAATACTATATAAGTTTGATAATCTATCAAATCAATTCAAAGCCTTTAAATACTTCTGGAAAATCACTGAAAACGAAGACAAACCCTTAATTACTTTTCTTTACGCCATAGGCAATGACTATTTGTTGGAAGAAAGCATTCCGGTTGTTGCTGAGACAAAAGTTGGCGAAAAGGTATTTATAGAAAAAGTAGAACAGAATATTGAGACTTACTATCCTGGTAGATTTTCGGCAAAAACACTTCGCTCAATGGCTCAAAACATAGCCAGCTCATGGAAACAGGCAGGCTTTATTACCGGGAAAGTAAAAAATATAAGAACTCAACCACAAATCAGCTACAATGTAATTGCATTTGCATTCCTTCTTGCATTTATAGATGGCAACAGAGGTGATTTCATTCTTACAAGCAAATGGGTAAAAGCACTTATCTTAAACGAAAGCAAAGTCAGAGAATTAGCCATAGAAGCATCCAGGCATGATTTATTGCAATATCAGTATGGTGGCAACGTCACGTCAATATCATTTTCAAATCTTTTAAAAAAAATAGAAATAAATGATATCTAAAGTCGATCAACTAATTTTAGCCTACGAAAAAGTCATTAACGAACCTTGGTCTAACTCGCTATCTGGCCAGGAAAGAGTTTGGTTTTTGGTTTATGACCCTTCAGAACAGCGTAAAATAGACTTACGTCTGGGCGACTTTGAGTCTGCTACCGTAAAAGGAGGTAAAAGGTGGGAAATGATATCTTTTAAATCTTGCTTCCCCTCATGGATGGCAAATCACGATTATCGTGATGAATATTTTCAAACCCCTGAATACCTTGTTGATCAGTTGGAAGCCGAATTTATACCTTATGCAATAGATTTTCTAAAAAAACAATTACAGGAAATCAAATCAGACCAAAACACATTAATAGCAATTAAGGATGTTGCTTCATTATTTGGTTTTGGTCGTTTGTCTGAAATCTTAAAAAGCTGTGATAATGACTTCAAAGGCAGACTAATGATTTTCTTTCCCGGAGAATTTGAACACAACCAATACAGACTGCTTGATGCCCGCGACGGCTGGGATTATCTTGCACGCCCGATAACGATATAAAGAGAATACCATGAAAAACAAAGAGCTTTTTACGCTTAATCCGGAATTAGTAAATTTAAAAAACGAAGGTGTAGCAAAAATCAGAACCATCAACGAAAAAGATGATTTATCTATTGCGGAGTATGAATTGAAAACCTTTGTGTGTGAAGGTGAATATCACGATGGATTGAAAAAAATACTTGAATTTTATCTCCAAAATTTCAATAACACAGAGCAACCGGCATTTTGGGTGAGCGGTTTTTACGGTAGTGGTAAATCGCATCTTGTTAAAATGGCAAGTTATTTATGGAATGATACTCAGTTACCCAGTGGCCAGACTGCAAGAACCATAAAACAATTACCTGAAGATATAAGCGATTTACTAAAGGAGATATCGCTTAAGCAAAAAATTCAGGGTACACTTTCTATTGCCGGAACCTTGCGTGACTTCCCTTCAAAAGATATCAGATACTCTTTTCTTCAGTTATTGCTGAATACACTCGGATTACCTACACAGTTCCATCATTTCAAATTTATTTACTGGCTCAAACAAGAAGGCATTTACGAAAATGTACAATCTCTGGTAGAATTATCAGGACGTGATTTTAAAAAGGAAGTCGAGAACCTATTTGTTTCACCAACCTTATCTAAAGCCGTATTGGAATTAATACCCGATATGGCTGAAAACGAAATGAAACTAAAAGAGCTTTTTAAAGCACAATTCCCGAGAGTCGAAACCGTTGGGCGGGAGGTTTTCGTGAAAACCATAAAAGAAGAGATACTTCCAATGTTTTTTGGAGAAAAAATACCTTGTACCTTGATTGTGCTTGATGAAGTTCAGCAGTTTATCGGACAAGACCCTGACCTGGCAGACAATGTGCAATTTCTTGCCGAAGACATTTGTTCTCGCTTCGGAGGCAAGTTTTTATTGGTAGGTACAGGACAGAATGCTGTGACAGACACTCCGATATTGCAAAAAATAATGGCTCGATTCAGAATACCTATACAGCTGTCAAATACAGATATCCAAACAGTTATCAGGAAAACCATTCTCGATAAGAAGCCAACTTCAATCTCAGATATTAAAGAAAAAATGGAATCCTCTTTAGGAGAAATTTCACGTAATCTTGAAGGCTCTGATTTTGGGTATATTACCGAAGATAAAACCACTCTTGTCGCTGACTATCCTTTATTGCCCTCGACACGCAAACTGTGGAATAAAGTATTACAGGTTATAGACGTTGCAGGCACTTCAGGTCAATTACGAAACCAACTCAGGGTAATTGACGATAGCCTGAAATCTGTTGCAAATCTCGAAGTCGGTCAAATTGTGGCTGCAGATTTTATATTCGACCAAAATCAAACCCAATTAATTCAAGCCGGACTTTTACTAAACGACACCTGCAATATTATCCAGGAAAGAAAAGCAAAAGGCGGAGATTCTTTGCTTGAAGGCAGAATACTTAGTGCAGTTTTCCTATTAGACCAGATAAATTCAAATGCAGCTGTAAAAAAAGACAGAACTTTAAAGTCAAACGAAAATACAATTGCTGATTTACTGATAGATAACCTAAATATCAATTCAGACACTTTCAGAAACAAAATCAAATCATTGATAGCGAAACTGGTTGACGATAAAGTCTTGATGCCTGTAAATGATGAGTACAAACTCCAGACCAAAATCGGGCAGGAATGGGAACAGGAATATCAGAAGCATTATATTAAACTCAACAATTCAGGTGATGACCAGATACAGAATATAAGAAAAGAGCGGATTGTTGGATTTTTTAAGGACAAAACAAAAACAATTAATGTCACTCAAGGTTTCTCCAAAATACAGCGTGATTATGAATTGTGGGATAAGGAAACCATGCCAAATACTGAAATCAAGCTAAACTTGTGGATACGCGATGGTTGGTTTGAAAATGAAACCACTGTGCTTAATGAAATCCGCGCTGCAGGAAATAATACATCTTTGGCATATGTTTTTGTAAAAAAATTCCGTGATTCAGAGTTGAAAATTGAAATCATGAAATATTTAGCTGCCGGCACAACGATAGACCTGAAAGGCTTGCCATCAACACCGGAAGGTCAGCAAGCCCGCAAGAGTATGGAAACACGACAGGCTCAGGCAAAAATCTCTATACAAGAACTTATTGAGAAAATTTGTAACGAGAGTGTTGTCTATTTGGCAGGAGGAAATACTGTGCAGGTCGGTGCATTAAGAGATAATATCGAAGAAGCATTAAAGAGTATAGCCGACCGTCAGTTTCCCGATTTTAAAAATAAAGCAGACTCCTTAAGCTGGGGACAAGCCTT
>CAZFUO010000182.1:3644-5336 GCA_964522065.1 uncultured Bacteroidales bacterium
AAAGTTCCAAAAATAAATCAGGCAACTTTTAAGCGTGAAACAATTGTAATCGGAGCAAAAGATAAAATTGCAATCCGTAAATTACTTCAGGAAGCAGGAATTTCCTGCCCACCAAATCAGGAGATTTTCTCGTATTCAAATGAGTATATTTCAAAATTAAAATTACTGGCTTCACGTGTAAGCGGAGATGCACCCAGACCTGAGCCGGTAAACACACAGTTTATAAAGGATATTGAAAATAAAGAAGGCAACGAACGTTTGCTTGAAATACTGCAACAAAAAGACTTCCTGACTGCTGTCTTATCTGACTGGACAGCAAAAGAAAAACTAATCTCAAAGCGTGAGCCTGTTTGGAATCTGCTGACGCAATTAGAAAATCTGACAACAGGTGCAAATGATTTGGATGAACTCAAAGATCAAATAGAAGCAATTCGCCAAAACAGATTACTATTGCAAGAGCCTGATCCTGTTCAGTCAATATTAAATAGTCTGACTGAAAAGTTGGGCAGCGCACTAAACAGTAAAAAAGAGCATTTCAACACATTGTACGACAGCAAGATGGCAGAGCTCCAGGCAAATGAGTACTTTGCTAAACTTACTCCTGAACAAAAACATGCTATAAGGGCTCAACACCAGATATTGGCTAAACCTGAAATTAAACCGCTTGATGCGTCTTCTTTGCTATATCAATTGCAAAAAGCTTCACTATATGTTTGGGATACCAAAATTGCGGCTTTGTCCGGACAATTCCAGTCTGCACTCGAGGATGCCATTGTTTTGTCCGCCCCCAAAGCCACAACATTCAGCTTGCCTAAACGTACCATTTCCAACCAGTCGGATATTGACACCTATATTGCAGATCTGAAATCAGAATTAGAAGAATTGCTCAAAAACTCAAGTTCAATTATATTAAAATAATGGCAGTACTTACACCGCAACAACGCACGACCTTAGAGACAGCCGTTAAAAATGCACGTATAGCAGCAGAACAAGGTGCTTTTAACGCCCTTCATAGTTTGGGCATTGACAATACCGAACCTTTTGCTCATTTAACAAGCGAGCAACGTACACTTCGTAACCGACTACGCAGCAAAGGTCGGCTTCTTGGAGATGAACTCCCTGCCACCGGAGAGCAAAACATTAGTCATCTGAGTTACGAGCTTGCTTACGAAACCTGGCACAAGATGCTTTTTGCAAAGTTTCTCGAAGCCAATGATTTGCTGATGCACCCCGATGGTGTAGCTGTAACTTTGGGCGATTGCGAAGAGCTTGCAGGCGAAGAAAACTTTGTGGACAAATGGGATGCAGCTGCTAGCTATGCATCAAAAATGCTGCCGGCTATTTTCCGCATTGACGACCCTCTTATGCAAGTACCCTTCGCCACAAACGATCGTATTAAGCTTGAAAGTATAATTGATGCCCTTGAAACCACGATTTTTACTGCCGACGATGCATTGGGCTGGGTCTATCAGTTTTGGCAAAGCGAGGAAAAGAAGCGCATTAATGCTTCAGGCGATCCAATCGATGGTGCAAAACTTCCTGCCGTAACACAACTATTTACAGAGCCATATATGGTTCATTTTTTGATTGACAACACCCTGGGTGCATGGTGGGTAAGCAGAAATCCGGGAATTACTCCACCTGTAAAATTTGAATACCTCCGCTTACTTGAAGATGGCACACCTGCGGCTG
>CAZFUO010000183.1:0-5322 GCA_964522065.1 uncultured Bacteroidales bacterium
ACCGATGACCTTTGGGTTATGAGCCCAACGAGCTACCACTGCTCCACTCCGCGATCATTTGTGGGTGCAAAAGTATAATAAAATACCTTATAAACAAAACTTTTTTGGTTTTTAGTTCAAAAAAAGCTTCTTGCTTGTTATTCAGTTTGTTTTTTTGTTACATTTGCACAGTATTAAAAAAAATGTGCAGTAATAATGGCAGTATCAAAGACTAAAACTATGTTAGTTGAAGTAGCCAGGCAGCTTTTTGCAAAAAATGGTGTGCCTGATACTACTATGAATGATATTGCTGAGGCATCGGGAAAGGGAAGAAGAACCCTTTACACTTATTTTAGAAACAAGGAAGAGATTTATCTGGCTTGTATTGAGGCTGAATTGCAAATTATAATTGCTTCACTTCAGGCAGTTTTGAAGATGTCGCTCGATCCTGATGAAAAGATTAAGTTATTTATCAGAACGCACTTTGATGTTTTTAAGGATACTGTTATTAGAAATGGGAGTTTGCATGCTCAATTTTTCAGAGATATTATTGAGGTTGAGAAAGTAAGAAGGAAATTAGATCAAAAAGAGACTATTATGATTGCTCAGATATTGTCTGAGGGTCAGGATATGGGTTTTTTTGAAATTAAAGATATCAGAAGGACAGCTCATTTGCTACATAACTCTATTAAAGGTTTAGAGGTTCCTTATATAAGAGAGTCATTAATAAACAGGAAGCAACAAATACAGCATATATACGATTTTCTTTTTTACGGCCTGAAAGGTCTGATAAAGTAAAAAGGTGAAATATTCATATAATTAATTTTTTAAGATGAAATTACTCGAAGGAAAAACAGCCATAGTGACTGGTGCAGCACGTGGTATTGGTAAGGCGATTGCCTTGAAATTTGCTCAGGAAGGAGCTAACATTGCTTTTACCGACCTTGTTATTGATGACAATGCAAAAGCAACAGAAGCTGAAATAGCTCAGTTTGGTGTTAAAGTTAAGGCATTTGCATCTAATGCTGCTGATTTTGAAGATACTCATAAGGTTGTTGAGGATATTATAAAGGAGTTTGGTCGCGTGGATATTCTTGTTAACAACGCTGGTATTACCCGTGATGGTTTGATGATGAGAATGAGTGAACAACAGTGGGATATGGTTATAAATGTAAACCTTAAATCTGCTTACAATTTTATTCATGCTCTTACTCCGGCTTTAGTTAAACAAAGATCAGGTAGTATTATAAATATGAGTTCAGTTGTTGGTGTTTCGGGTAATGCAGGTCAGTCAAACTATTCTGCTTCTAAAGCTGGTCTTATTGGTCTTGCAAAATCAATTGCTGACGAATTGGGTTCAAGAGGTATCAGAGCTAATGCTGTGGCTCCCGGTTTCATTATTACTGAGATGACTGGTCAATTGCCTGAAGAGGTTAGAAAGTCGTGGAATGAAAAAATTCCATTACGTAGGGGAGGAACTACTGAAGATGTTGCTAATGTTTGTTTATTCCTTGCTTCTGACTTGTCTGCTTATGTTTCAGGACAGGTTATTCATTGTGATGGCGGAATGAACAGATGACAGTGATTTTTGAGGACAACCATTTACTTGTTGTCAACAAGGCCGCCGGTGAGTTGGTTCAGGTTGACAAGAACTCTGATACTTCTCTTGAAGTTGAGTTGAAAAACTGGTTGAAGATAAAATATGATAAACCGGGTAATGTCTTTTTAGGCGTTACCCACAGACTTGACAGGCCTGTGTCCGGATTGGTTATTTTTGCCAAAACGAGCAAGGCCCTGACAAGGCTGAATGAAATGTTTAAAAATGGCGAAGTAAGTAAGACTTACTGGGCTTTGGTTAAAAATGCTCCTCCTGCAGAAGAAGGTCTTCTTGAGGACTATATTTACAGAAACGAGAAGCAGAATAAGTCATATGTTTGTAAGTCTGATAAGAACGGTGCTAAAAAGGCAATGTTGAAATATAGAACCATAGGAAAGTCTGATAGTTATTATCTTATTGAAGTCGAATTGCTTACAGGTAGGCATCATCAGATTAGATGCCAGTTGTCTGCCATGGGCTGCCCTATAAAAGGAGATTTAAAATATGGTTCTCAAAGGTCGAATCCTGATGGAAGTATTTCCTTACATTCAAGGAGGGTTACATTTAAACATCCTGTAGGAGGGCAAGTTATTGATATTGTGGCGCCTTTACCTGAGAATGATAAAATTTGGCAATTTTTTGGAAAATATTTCCAATAAAAAATATGTATATAGAAAAATATTATTATTTTTGTACCGAAAATGATGCACAATATGGATGACATTTGTATTATAAAAGAAATTTACAAGATGCTTTATCATTACGAGAAGGAGTTTCTCGAAAAGAATAAGATAAGCATAAACGATGCTTTGGTTTTGTGCTGCCTTAAAAATGGTGAGGAAAAATCAGCAGGTGAAGTTTGCGAGTTTGTCGGACTTTCAAATTCAAGAGTTTCGAAAGTGTTGTGTGAGGTGGAAGATATGGGACTTATTGCCCGTAAGCTTGGTGCTGAAGATAGAAGACAAATGTTTTTCTCTCTTACTGAAAGTGGCAAGAATAAAGTAGAAGAAATGAAAAATACTTCACTTGGCATTGTCAGTCTTTTAGAGAAAATATCAAAACAGTGTAATTGAAACTTTTTTTTACAGAATTAGTTTCTAATAGACAAATTAAACAGAATAAAACAATAAACAATATAGTCATGAAAAAAATCTTAATGCTAAGTTTGATGATCGCGGTTTCGTTAACATCGTGCCAATCGAAAGAAACAGAGAAAAATAATGAAGTAAAAACTATAAAGGAAAAAACAATGGGAACTATACATTTAACAAAAGAAGAATTCTTAAAGAAAGTAGTTAACTACGAAACCTCTCCAAATGAGTGGAAGTATTTGGGTGATAAGCCTTGTCTGATAGATTTTTATGCAGACTGGTGTGGGCCATGTAAGGCTGTTGCTCCTGTGCTTGAAGAGCTTGCAAGAGAATATGACGGTCAGATTTATATCTATAAAATTGATACTGACAAAGAACAGGAACTTGCCGGAGTATTTGGAATAAGAAGTATACCAAGTTTATTATTTGTTCCGATGACAGGTCAACCTCAAATGAGTATGGGTGCTATGCCTAAAAATCAACTTAAAGAGGCTATTGATAAAGTCTTGCTGGCAAAATAATTCTGGCATAATCAGGGTATTTTTATAATTTTGCGTCTTGTTGCATTTTTGCACGAGACGCATTTTATTTTTATACATATGAGAAACTCTAAGACTTATCCCTGGATTGTTGTAATTATGTTATGGTTTGTAGCATTGCTGAACTATTTAGACAGGCAAATGCTTTCTACCATGAAACCGTCTATGATGCTTGATATTGCTGAATTGGCTAAAGCAGAAAACTTTGGCAGGTTAATGGCAATATTTTTGTGGATTTATGCTTTTATGAGTCCGGTTTCGGGTATTATTGCTGACAGACTTAACAGAAAGTGGCTTATCGTTGGTAGTCTTCTGGTCTGGTCAACTGTAACTATGTTGATGGGTTATGCAACATCATTTGATCAGTTATTGGTTTTGAGAGCTATAATGGGTGTTAGTGAAGCATTTTATATTCCTGCAGGTCTGGCTTTGATTGCAGATTATCATCAGGGAAAAACAAGATCTTTAGCTATTGGTATACATACTACAGGTATTTATCTGGGTCAGGCTTTTGGTGGTTTCGGTGCTGCAATAGCTGAAAATTTTTCCTGGCAATTTACTTTTCACTCTTTTGGATGGGTAGGTATAATTTATAGTTTGGTTTTAATAGTCTTTTTAAAGGAGAATAAGGCTTATGTTATTGATAAATCAGAGAAAGTATCTATTAAACACGAGCTTGGTATGGCCTGGAAGGGATTGGGTATTTTGTTTGGAAATATTGCTTTTTGGGTGATTCTGTTTTATTTCTCTGCGCCAAGTTTCCCGGGATGGGCTGTTAAAAACTGGTTGCCGACTTTGTACTCTGATACTTTAGGAATGGATATGTCGAGTGCGGGTCCACTTGCAACTATAACTACAGCAATGTCTTCATTTGTAGGAGTCTTGCTCGGCGGATTTATTTCTGACAAATGGGTTCAAAAAAATCTTAAAGGAAGAATTTTTACTGGAGTTGTGGGCTTGTTCCTTACTATTCCTGCTCTTTATCTGCTTGGATATGGTACAGGTATAGTTGCAATTCTTGCAGGTGGTATTTTCTTCGGGCTTGGATTTGGTATGTTTGACGTAAATAATATGCCTATTTTGTGTCAGTTTGTTTCGCCAAGGTACAGGGCTACCGGCTATGGTTTAATGAATCTGGCCGGAATTTCTGCTGGTGCTGTAATCACTGAATTTTTGGGAAAATCTGCAGATGCAGGAAATATGAGAGAAGTTTTCGCACTTTTATCGATAGTAGTTGTTATTACAATAGTTTTACAGTTAACGGTTTTAAAACCGAAGACAATTAATTTTAATGGTTAGGTATAGGTAGGTATGAAAAAGGTGATTGTAATAGGTGGTGGTTTTGCGGGTTTACAGGTAATAAGAAAGTTAGATGAGTCAATGTTTGATGTTTTGTTGATTGATAAGCTCAATCATCATCAGTTTCAACCATTGTTTTATCAGGTTGCAACTTCGCAGTTGGAGCCTTCAAGTATTTCTTTCCCTTTCAGGAATATTTTTAAAAATAAGAGAAATGTGCAGTTCAGGTTGGCCGATGTTTTGAGTGTTGACCAGGAGAATAAGTATGTAAAGACTTCAGCTGGCGATTTTCAGTATGATTATTTGATTATAGCTATTGGATGCAGGACTAATTTTTATGGCAATGTAAATATTAGAAATAATGCTTTTTCGCTAAAAACGACATACGATGCTATAACTTTGAGAAATCATGTCCTGAGAACTTTTGAAGAAATTATTTCATTACCTGAAAGTGAGAAGCAGGAATATATGAATCTTGTTATAGTTGGTGCGGGTCCGACTGGTGTTGAGTTAGCCGGAGCATTTGCTGAGATTAAAAAGAATATTCTTCCTAAAGATTATCATGGTATAGATTTTTCTAAGTTCAGGATTATACTGGTTGAGGGTAGTCAGTATACTCTTAACAATATGAGTGACAAGAGTAAGAAAACATCTGATGAATATTTAAAGAGTATGGGGGTTGAAGTCAAAACGTCTTTGCTTGTTAAAGATTATGACGGTAAAACCATAGTTTTTAATAATGGCGAAGAAATTCCTACAAGGACAGTGATTTGGGCTGCCGGAGTTAGGGGTAGATTAATGGAAGGTATTAATGATG
>CAZFUO010000184.1:0-5276 GCA_964522065.1 uncultured Bacteroidales bacterium
TAACTTGTATCATTTCGGGAGTCTTAATACTTATACCCGAAATATTTAATACAGGTGTCTCCGAGTCGGTTTTCTACCAAAGCAATGCACCTTTAATAGCTTTTTTTGGTCTTACCCTGTTTACTTTACTGGTTAATGAAAAGCTGTCAGTGAAGTTGCTTATTTCAACACTGGTGGTATTTTCTCTAAGTGCAGTTTATATTAATCTGATTAGTTTAAAAGGGGAGACAAGCTCTGTGATTCTGGCAAGAATACACCTTCCATTGATGCTATGGTGTCTTTACGGTTTGATATTTACTGATTTCAAGTGGAGAGAAAAAGTCAAACTGATAGATTTTCTAAGATACAATGGTGAGCTGGCAATATTGTTGGCAGTAATAATGATAACCGGAGGGATAATGGTTGGCTTGACAATTGCATTATTTCAGGTTATAGATATAAATGTTACAAAGTTTTATTTTGATCAGATAGCACTGGTTGGTGTGGTATCGGTACCTATACTAGCTACATTTATTGCAAACAGGTTTCCTGAAATTGCCGCTAAGATCGCTCCTGTAATTGCAAGTATATTTAGCCCAATGGTGCTAATAATACTGATATTCTTTCTTGGCAGTTTGTTTTTTGCCGATAAAGATCCTTTTAATGACAGAGACTTTTTATTAGTATTCAACTTTATGCTGCTGGCTGTTATGGCCTTAATTGTATTTTCAGTTTCCGAAACCGCGACTTTCCGAAACCGCAAATTTGGAAGAGCAGTTTTACTTGCACTAACTTTAGTTACTTTGATAGTTGATATAATAGCCTTAACAGCAATTATATACAGACTAGGTGAGTTTGGTTTGTCTCCAAACCGATTTGCGGTTTTGGCAACAAATATTCTTATTTTCGGGAATATATTGCTTATAATGATCGATTTGATAAAAGTAAACTTTAAAAACAAAAATATCGAAATAGTAGAAAAAACCATTGCAGGATATTTGCCAGTTTATGCAGTATGGACAGTCTTTGCAGTCTTTTTACTTCCCTTAATTTTTGGGTTTAAATAAATACTGTTTTGAAGCACCTGCCATTAGCGAATCTATACATTGTTTGTCAAAAACTTTGTTAGTTTTTCTGTTAAACAATCCAGTGGAGTTGTTATCATTACCACCATTATCCCAATAACAAGGCACCATTCCTGCGTTTTTAGCTTCTTCAGTAATGAAGCGTAAGTAATATGCTCTTGAGTCAAGGTGTCTTTTTAGGGTATCTCCTTTAAGAGATGAGCGTCTTGTCGGAGCATATTCTCCAAGAATTACAGGAATACCTTTGTCAACAAAGCTGGTTTTAATTTTATTAAATTGATTTACAAGATAATCTTCCTGTCCCCAGGTACTGATTTTACCGAACTTTTTAAATGGCTGTCCCCATAGGTTGATAGCAGATGCAGAGGTTTCGCCACAAAAATCCCAGGGGTCGTAATAGTGTACTTCGACAAACAGCCTGTCTTTTTGAGTATCATTTGCTATTTTCAGATAGTTAACGGCATGGTCAATATTAGTATTATACGACTGGATGACGAGGTTTCTATATGCATTTTTACCGCCTGTAGATCTTACTGCATCTACAAATGTCTGGTTATAAGAAAGCTGAACCTGAATGTTTTCATCACTGGGATTACCATACCCGGCATGAACTTCATTAGTACCCGCAAATAATAAATGCTCATCAAAATCATTCATTGTCATAGCTATTTGCTGCCAGAAAGCTTTTTGCTTAGCATTGACTTCAGCTTGTTTTGCAAATGTCGGATTCACTTCCAGCCAGCCACCATCCCAGTGAATATTGAGTATTACATACATCTCATTTTTAATACAATACGAAACCACTTGTTTCACTCTTTCCAGCCACGATTTTTTAATAGTGTGCAATGTCCCAGGCTCAAGATGGCTGTTCCATGAACAAGGAATTCTGATAGTATTAAATCCGGCAGCTTTAACCGAATCAATAAATGTTTGTGTAACAACCGGATTGAACCATTTGGTTTCGCTACCTGGAGATTCCAGACTATTGCCCAGATTCCACCCGATTGTCATTTTTGCAGCTAGTGTTTTTGCATTTGACGACATACCACAGGTATCAGGCGGTACATTCATCAAAAAAACAGATGATAAAATAAACAGAAACTGCAGCATAATAATTAATTTTTACAATTGGACACTGGTACCTGATCCATTGTACTTAACTGATTCAGACAACTTGTAATTATCAAATCCACACTTATTCTCAGGAGTTATAAGTACTATATTAAATACCCTGTCTTTAATCATACCGGTAAACTCACCCTCAATTTTTGAAATCTCCAGACTTTTGTTTTTGTCGTTATACTTAAAATCTATCCTCGAGTATTTACCTTTCTCGTAATTGTAATTTAAGTTTTCATCTTCATATAGACTGAAAAACCCGTCTTTTCCGGCATAAACAAAAATAGTTAAGTCTTTTTGTTGAACAGAAGTATTTTGAACAATATTCCCGGTTGGAATGATGCTGCCCGATCTTACAAATAAAGGCATTTTATCGTATGGAGCCTGAGCAACTATCTTGTTGCCTCCAGAGTACTTCTCACCAGTGTACAAATCGTACCAATCATTTCCGGCAGGCAGATAAACATCCTTTTGTCTTGATTTATATTTATATACAGGACACGCCATTATTGACGGACCAAACATATACTGGTCGCCAATATTTGTAACGTTTTTATCTGAAGTAAAATCCATAACTAAAGGCCTCATTATAGTATAATCATTAAAATAACAGTCACCTGCCAATGTGTATATATATGGCATTAGTTTGTACCTTAGATTATTGTAATAAAGCATTGCATTGTAAGCGGGATGACTTTCAGGAGCTATATTCCAGATTTCTCTCAAAGGAAACTGACCGTGAGATCTAAACAAAGGAACAAATGCTCCGAACTGATGCCAGCGAACATTCAATTCTCTCCATTCTTCAAGATCTTCCGAACCTTCTTTAGCCCTTTCATATCTTTTTTCAACGCAGAAACCGCCATTATCCATTGTCCAGTACGGATTTCCTGAAATTGAATAGTTAAGGCCTGCACTTATCTGAGCTTTCATGTCTTCCCATCTTGTTCCAATATCGCCACTCCATATTGCTGCAGCATATTTCTGCGATCCGGCATATCCTGATCTGGTGAGAAGAAAAACTCTGTCATTATTATTTGCTGATCTTTGACCTTCGTATATGCCTTTTGCATTCATTAATCCATAACCATTGAAAAACTCTGTCGAACTACCAGCAGCTGTTGGATTCATCAGTTTCTTTCTGTATTCAATACTTGCATTAGAAAGAATATCAGGTTCGGAAGCATCCATCCACCAGGCGTCTATGCCCTTTGAATACAGGTGTTTATTCATCTGATCCCAATATAGGTCTCTTGCCCCTTTACTGTATGAATCATAAAAAGATCCTATATACCCTTTTCCAATCCAGTCTCTAATGCTGTCATTAACAGCTTGTTTATAAATCCAGCCTTTATCATTTAACGCTTTATAATTATCAGTATTAATATAGAACTTTGGCCATACAGATATCATTATTCTGGCTGAAGAGTCATGAACTTCTTTTATCATCGCCTCAGGGTCTGGAAATCTTTTCTTATCAAATTCGTGAGATCCCCATTGGTTTTCTTCCCAATAAGACCAGTCCTGCACTATATTATCTATTGGTATTTGTCTTTTTCTGAATTCTTTAAGTACATCAAGCAATTCTTTTTGAGTTTTATATCTTTCACGACTTTGCCAAAATCCCATAGACCATTTTGGCATAACCTGAGCTTTCCCGGTTATGTTGCGGTATCCGCTAATTACATCATCAAGGTTATTTCCGTTAATGAAGTAATAATCTATCTGTTTGCCCATTTCCGACCAAAATGAGATGTTATTCTGATCAATTTCATTAACCGGGCTTAAAGCCTTCAGACTAATGTATGAAACCCCACCGTCAGGTTTCCATTCTATTTTTATTTTATGCTTTCTATCTTTTAAAAGATCAGCACTAAATTTATAGCTGTTAGGATTCCATGCAGTCCTCCATCTTTCAGCAACAACCAGACTATCATCAAGATATACTTTGGTATATCCAGCATAATAAAGTATAAACCTGTAAATGCCGTTCTCATTTGGCTGCAAATAGCCTTCCCATGTTATTATCGAATTGTTGAAAGGAAAATTATCAGGAAAGTTTTTCACGGTTTCGAGGTTTTCGTAATCTACTTTATCTTCATGCCTTTCAATGAATACTTTATTTGTATTGTTATCAGTCATGTAAGTAGCTGTTAGTCCTCCATCTTTGCCAGACTTATCAAATAATTTAAACTGATTCAGGTTTGAATATGGTCTGGGGTCTCCAAATTTTGAAAGCGAATAATTATCCCATAATAAGCCATAGTTTTTATTTGAAACCAGGAATGGTACAGATACTTTGGTGTTATACTGATATAAGGTTTCATTTTTACCTTTATAATTAAATTCATCAGACTGATGCTGACCAAGTCCGTAAAATGCTTCGTCAGGCTTAGACTGAAAAATCTGACGAATAGTATATCCTTTGTGTCCGTCTGCTTCTATATTTTCAAACGATTTTCCTCCTCCATTTTTTTCTTTTAGTATGATTTCTCCTTTAGAGTTTAAAAATGAGATTTCCCCTGTCTTTGTAGAGATTAATGCTTTAATATTTTTTGTTTCCAATAAAACATTTTCTCCTGATTGTGCAGCATTCCATTTTGTTTTTGATTTAGTATTATATGAGCACATCATGCCTGCTTCATCTGAAACTTGTTTACCGGGAACAGAGCTCACTCTGATTATATCATCTGAAATGACCTTTAGGCTCACAGACGTTAAATTGTTGTTTTTTTGGTCAACAATTGATATATTAATACCGTTACTTGTTTTTTGGTAAACTTTATTACTGCAGCCCGATGATAATACTGCAACAATCAAAAAAAGGATCAATCTTACATTTTTCATAGCTGATTTACAGGTTTAGATGATAACTAAGCTAATATTTACCAAATATATGGCTTATTTTTCACTACATTTGGCCTTATAATTGAAAAAAACAATTTAATATTATATGAAAATTTTTCTGCCGGTCTTTTTTTTATTTTTTTCTGTTACAATTTTACAGGCATTACCTGAAAATATTTATCTGGATGTAAACAGATCTGTCGAAGAGAGAGTAGCCGATGCATTGTCAAAAATGACATTAGAAGA
>CAZFUO010000185.1:0-5251 GCA_964522065.1 uncultured Bacteroidales bacterium
GATTTTTAACCTCTTGTTTACTTCATTATCAGACTGTAATTGTTCAACTGCTTGTTCTATAGAAGCTTCCTCCTGAGCATTCAGAGTGATAATCCCTGCAAAAAAGAACAGCAAGGACAGAGTTAAGACAGATTTTAATTTTTTCATTCGCACATTTTTTTAGTTTCCGGTGCAAAGGAAATTCACAGATGTTACATTTGTGTTTCATCCGTTTGAAAAACAAAAGTCAATGATTTTAATTTTTATATTTTATTTAATCTGAATATTTTCTGAGCATTTATTTCCCCTTTTATTGTAATTCTTCCAATATAAATACCCTGCGGTAAATGTGATGCATTAAAATTCAAAATATAATCTCCGGTATGTTTAAAGGCATTTTCTATTGTCTCTACCTTCCTTCCTGAAATATCAAAAATACTAATTTCAACATCCGAAGGATTATTTATTGAATAAGATATATTCACATCAGATGTAAATGGGTTTGGAAAGGCTTTAACAATAATATCTGATTGAATTTCAAGCTTGTGTATATCGGTCAAATCCTTAACAATCAACATTCGCTCACTAAGTGCACTCCACTCCGACCCCGACAACGCTCTGGCTAATATTCTTGTATCAGCATTTAGAGTAATCGATCCGGAATATTTTTTTGCCAATGGCGAAACCGAACCTATACCATTTGTTTGCCAGTTAACAGGGTCTATGCCATTTGTAGTATAATATGTAATGCCTTTACTTGCTGACATACTTAATATTGAGCCTTTCGCTACTGTATCGTTCAAAATTGGCTGTCCGTTTACTTTCATTAGCGGGGCATCAATCTTAGGGAATAATGATTCAGCTTTAAGATGAGAAATAAATGTCGCCGTTCTTTTTGGAAAATAGTTATTTACAAGTTCATTTTTTTGAGCCTCATAATGTATATCTTTTCTGTATAGCAAACCAGCTGAAGTATATTTATGTACATCCTTTCTATAATCACCCCATCTGGCAGACTCAGCATATAAAGAAGTTTCAATTTTTTCAGCAAGATTTAACCAGGTCTCCTTTGCAATTTCAGGAGTGAGACTACCATTTTCAAAACAATGTTTTTGAACCCTGTCACCTACTTTTATTCTAAAAAGAGGATTTGTCTTTAATTGCTGAAAAATATAACTCGGACATTCAGGATTATTTTCTCTCAAAATATTCGCATTAACATCTTTCAATACATGCTCAGAATCCCAACACAAAAATCTGAAACCTTTACCGGGATTTACTCTGTTTCTGAATGCTATCCAGTTATGATGATCCCAATCAGTATTACCACCATAAAAATTTATCAGCATATAATCGATAAAATTATCAATATCAATAAGACATGGATATGAGCTGTTTGGTGTTCCGTCGGGATTGTTTCCCTGAATTCTGTGAAAAGCAGTTCTGTCAGTAGTATCTTTTACAAGATTCAATAGCTGAAACCAGGCATCGGTATTTCCATCTGTAGCCACAATATTGTGACCATTATCATCTACTTTTATTATATCATAGTCTTCTTTTTTGCCGCCGAAATATGACGAACAAAAATCATCATCAACTCTTTCTGTAGGATTATACAGACCCCAATACATACCATTAAGAAATAAATGGGCATATTGAGTATTTGTATAGGCATTACCCATTTTTCTTTGAGTCTTCTTCGCCCATGTATCTCTCGAATAAACACCTTTTACCCGTTCAATCTCAGTTTGATGAATCCAGGTATTGCCAAAACCTGCTCTCAAAAAAAACGAATTTATTTGTCTTGATTCAGTTTTTCCAAACAATGGATAATTTAGCTTGGGTTCTCCGTATTCAGCCTGAAAATCAATTCGGAATGAATGTTTTGGCGACTTTTCTGCTAGTCTGCTATGTCCGCCATGTAATTGTAATCCTACATTTTCTTGTAGCGAAACCCCCTCTTTATCAAAGAAATACTCAAACGAAGCCGGCCTTTCCCATCCAACTCCGGGAATATTACCAACAGGAGGACCAGTAAATATGTATATACCTCCAGTCTGCTCATTTGCAACATTACTAAATAAATTGCCTTTGTCAGTAACAACACTTACAACTGGCAATTCATAAAAAGACTTTAAAACATTTGCTTTAGTTCCGGCCTCAGCCATAAGCACAGGGTCCATTTCATAGTCAGCAATAGCATATCCAAGAAGAGATGAATATTTACCCCACTGAGATGGATAACCGGCAGGATTGTTTGGCTGTTTTGTAACATCCTCAGGAAATATATATGTTCTGGTAATGACCTTGCTGTTTGAAATCGTACCCGAGCCTGAAGCTTCTACAGCAACAGCCCTGAGTACAGTGGTTCCGGAGATTTGAAAAGGATTAGTATAAAGTGTTCCATTTGTTTTTGAAGGAGTTGAAGCATCAAGTGTATAATAAATTGAAGTCGATGGAAGCGATGATGAGAGTGCTATCTGAAATGGGCTGTTATACAAACCATGATTATGACTAATGTAAGGCACAGGCATTTGAGCAAGTCCGTTGATGTCATTTTCACTGCCGGGAGTTGGTTTATTAAAAACAAGCCAGTTGTTTTCATGCAGTCCGTATGAAACATCTGAAGCCATAGCCGGAAATGGATTAAGCTCGGTCTCAGGCAACATGTCAGGTGAAAATAATGCCAGATATTCACCATCAGCACTAAGCTTGAAATTTGTATGCAACTGACCGACAGGTCTTCTTCTGTCTTTTTCTGATGCAAAAACCAACAAATAAGAATTACCAGGTATTTTTATATCAGGAAATAACCATTTGTCTGCCCGGGTCTCATCATCAGTTAATGCCCAACCGGCAAGACTTACCTCCTTTGAGTTTGTATTGTAAAGTTCTATCCAGTCAGAGTATTCCCCATCTTCATCTTTTATACCGGTTTTATTTGAAGTCAGAAATTCGTTAATAACTACTCCCTTTACAATTGAATACAGTGCATCAGGTAAAAAAATCGAAAATAAAAGTATTATTGCTAAAATTTTTCTCATAATCTATTTGATCTCAGACAAAACTGCCACTTTTTCAAAAAAATATTCTGAAACGGTTCCATCAGCATTTTTTCGCATCCAACTCATCGTATTATCATCAATATCAAAAATCCAGCATTGATAGGTATTACCCTGAACTCCTGTATATATATCATTCTTATAATTGGTTGCCAGAAGATTACCATAAGTAAAATACAATCCTTCATTATCAGACTTTAAAACCCATTTACCTTCAGCATTTTTAAAATAGAAAATATATTCACCGTTTTCAAGAAATTCAAAAACTGTATTACTTGTGGTTTCGTGCCAGATACCTTTTATTTTACTTTTTAAGTCTGACTTAACTTTTTCGAGAGTATAAACTGTATTGTCAGGGTAATCAACATCATTAATAGAGAACTTTTCTACTGAATACTTAAAGATATCCTTATTTAGACTAATAATATTAAAAACAAGATGAAACCTGTTTCCTGAAACATCATGCCCGTTAATTATGACCTTATCATCTTCAACTGCATAAACATAATCGGCATTTTCAACCCACGATTTATTATGAGGATCGTTATATATACCTACAGCATACATTTCAATATTATTATCCCTGAAATCGCTTACAAAAGCAGCATCTGTTTCTACCTGAACATCATCTACTTTTGTGTTTACCCAAGTGCCGGTCAATAACTCTGAGAATTCATTTTTGTCTTTTTCACAGCCTGTAAATAGTAATAGAGCAATTGAAAGATTCAGAAATAAGGTAAATAGTTTCATAATGGCATAAAAAATATTTGAGTCGTAAATATAAGTCTAAAAATGTTATCTTCGCTACATTAAGAACATAAAATACATTAAATCCATATGATAACAAACTTAAAAAGAATCGCAATTGTATTTATTGTTACCCTGTTTTTCAGTTTAACTATCAATGCTCAAAAACCGCGAAATGTTATAAGCCTTGATAATGACTGGAAGTTCAGTCTTGGTGATCATACTGATGCTGAAAAGCCAAAGTTTAACGACGCATCCTGGAGACAGTTGAATGTTCCGCATGACTGGAGTATAGAAGGTGAATATAGCCCTCAAAACACAACTGGAAGGGGTGGCGGATATCTTCCTGCCGGAATTGGCTGGTACAGGAAGCAACTGATAATACCTGTAACAGAAAAAAATAAAAAAATATTCCTTGAATTTGACGGAGTTATGGCAAATTCAGACGTTTGGATTAACGGAGTTCATTTGGGTAAGAGGCCTTATGGTTATACATCTTTTTCATATGAGATAACAGAAAATGTTAAGTTTGGAACAGCAGACGCAAATGTAATTTCAGTAAGAGTAGACAATTCAGACCAGCCCGCCTCCAGGTGGTATGCTGGCGCAGGCATTTACAGACATGTAAGACTTGTAAGCTTAAATGAAATCCATTTTGAAAAATGGGGTATTTTTATCACAACACCAGAAGTAAATGATAATCAGGCAAAAGTAAAAATCCAGACATCGGTTGTAAACCAATCTACAAAAAGCTCTGAACTCACAATACAAACTACAATTTCTTCAGCTGAAGGAAAACAAATTAAGACAAAAGTTACTAAAATAAGTGTCAATGCCGGCAACAAAGCGCAATCATCTGAAGAAATAACTATTGATAAACCGCTGCTTTGGGATACTGAAAAACCAAATCTATACTCTGCAACTACAAGTATTTACTCAGGTAAAACACTTGTTGACGAACAAACTAACATATTCGGTATAAGAGAATTTAAATTTGAAGCATCTACCGGATTCTGGCTTAATGGTAAAAACCAGAAAATCCTCGGAGTCTGCCTGCATCAGGATGGAGGTCCTGTAGGAGTTGCGGTTCCGTTATCTGTGTGGGAAAGAAGGCTGTTAAAGCTTAAAGAAATCGGTGTAAACGCAATCAGAACAGCCCACAACCCTATGGAACCTGCATTTTATGATTTATGTGATAAAATGGGATTTCTGGTAATGAACGAATCTTTTGACACCTGGACAGTTGCTAAACCAAACGGAACAAGAGGGTATAACCTATATTTTAACGAATGGTGGGAAGCAGATACCAGAGACATGGTAATGAGAGACAGAAATCATCCCAGCATAATAATTTACAGCATTGGAAACGAAATACGCGACAGACTAGACAGAGAAGATGGCAAAAAAAGGTTTTTAGATCAAAGAGATCTTGTTCACTCACTCGACCCGACCAGACCTGTTAC
>CAZFUO010000186.1:0-5248 GCA_964522065.1 uncultured Bacteroidales bacterium
GGAATGTTCATGTACACGTACCTGAGGGTGCAATTCCAAAAGATGGTCCTTCTGCCGGTATAACAATGGTAACCTCACTGGCTTCTTCGTTTACACAAAGAAAGGTTAAGAAAAACCTTGCTATGACAGGTGAGATAACATTAAGAGGCAGAGTTTTACCGGTTGGAGGTATAAAAGAAAAAATACTGGCAGCAAAACGATCGGGAATAAAAGAACTGATTCTGTCTAAAGACAATGAAAAAGACATTAGTGAAATAAAGGAAACTTATATAAAAGGCCTTACATTTCACTATGTCAAAGATATTCACGAAGTTTTGGATATTGCTCTTTTAGAAGAAAAGGTTGCCGATCCGCTTAAACTTGAAATTGAATAAGAAAATAGGATTATTACTTTGGTGCTTTCCTGTAAAGCACCAAAGATATTAATCCAAATATTATATTTGGTATCCATACTGCTACGAAAGGTGTTACATTTCCACCTGCTGCAAAACTACCTGAAACAGTATCAAGCAATATATAGGTAAAGCTTATTAACATACCAATACCCAGGTGTAATCCCATACCTCCTTTTACTTTTCTTGAAGCAAGTGATACTCCAATAATTGTCAGGATAAAACAGGAAAATGGAAAAGAAAATCGTCTGTGAAACTCTACATTGTATTCCTTGATATTTGCCACACCGCGGTTTTTCTGTCTTTCAAGATATCGGCTTAATTCAGGAGTTGTTAATTGCTCACTCCACCCCTTTACAATAAAGAATTCCTCAGGGTCCACTTTTATTATAGTATCTAATCTTATACCCTGTACAATACTCTCGTCCAGTTTATCAAATGTTCTTATGAGGTAATTGTTTAGTATGTAATGATTTGCAGTATCCACATACACTTTTTCTGCTGTAAGTCGTGATATAAGCTTCTGATCTTTATATTGTTCCAGAAAAAAGTTTGAACCATTGTTATTACTGTGATTGTACCTCTCCATATACATTATCACACCGGGTTCTATCTCCATCTGTACATTTCTGGCATAATCAGTTACTGCCTTTTTTACAAACTTATCCTGAAATTCCAATCTGTCTTTGTTGGCATTAGGAATAAAGAAAGAATTCATGAAGAATGTAAGTGTAGCCAACATTGCTGCAGCTATCATATATGGTCTTACAAAACGCTTAAAACTTACTCCGCTTGAAAGTATGGCAATGATTTCACTATCAGAAGCCATTTTTGATGTAAAATATATTACAGAAATGAATATAAAAAGTGGACTGAATTTAATACTGAAGTATGGGATAAAATTCAAATAATAGTCAAAGATAATTCCACTTGCAGTTGCATTATTCTGGATAAACTTGTCTAGTTTTTCATTAAAGTCGAAAACCACGACTATAGCCATAATCAGAATTATGCTGTAAAAGAAAGTCCCAAGAAATTTCCTGAGAATATATATATCCAGACGTTTGAACGAATCTTTTATTTTCACCTTTATATATTTTACAACCTTAGACTAACCCTGTTCTGCATTACAGGTTTCCAACTTGAAAAGTCACCGGCAATGATATGCTTTCTTGCTTCACCGGCCAGCCATAGATAAAATGCAAGATTATGTATTGATGCTATTTGCATAGCGAGTATTTCTTCTGCAATAAACAAATGCCTGAGATATGCCTTTGAATACATTCTGTCAACTTCAGATGCACCGTCTGCTTCGATAGGACTAAAATCGTCAGCCCACTTCTTGTTTCTCATATTCATAATACCGTTTTTGGTAAACAGCATTCCGTTTCGACCATTTCGTGTAGGCATAACACAGTCGAACATGTCTACTCCCCTTTCGATACCTTCAAGAATATTAGCAGGTGTACCCACTCCCATCAGGTATCGGGGTTTGTCGGCAGGAAGTATTTCATTTACGAGTTCTATCATCTCGTACATTTTTTCAGCAGGTTCACCAACTGCAAGACCTCCGATAGCATTGCCCGCCCTGTCTTTTGAGGCAATAAACTCTGCCGACCTTTTTCTAAGCTCAGGATAAACACAACCCTGGACAATAGGGAACAAGGCCTGATTGTATCCATAATGAGGTTCAGTATTGTCAAACCTTGCAATACATCTGTCAAGCCAGCGGTGCGTAAGCTCCATTGAAGCTTTGGCATAATTATAATCAGCGGTTCCGGGAGTACATTCATCGAAAGCCATTATTATATCTGCTCCGATTTTCCTTTGGGTATCCATTACATTTTCCGGAGTAAAAAGATGTCTTGAACCATCTATATGCG
The DNA here is from genome assembly GCA_964522065.1 of uncultured Bacteroidales bacterium. GTDB lineage: Bacteria > Bacteroidota > Bacteroidia > Bacteroidales > UBA1402 > UBA8389. The sequence goes on from CAZFUO010000186.1 coordinate 2,276, forward strand.
ATTGAAATGTAGCACCTTCTTCTTTCATTTTTCTACGGTGAGAAAGTGAAAATATCTGGAAACCGCCGCTGTCTGTAAGTATAGGTCTGTCCCACGATATAAACTTATGCAGTCCACCTGCATGTTCAAGCGTTTTAAGACCAGGCCTGAGATATAAGTGATAAGTATTGCCCAGAATAATCTGAGCCTTAATATCTTCTTTCAATTCAGTCTGATGAACAGCTTTTACAGATCCTATTGTACCAACAGGCATAAAAATAGGAGTTTCAATATCTCCATGATCTGTATGAAGTATTCCGGCGCGGGCTTTACTTCTTGTATCTGTAGAAACCAATTCAAACTTCATCTCAGTGTATTTTTGCCTGCAAAGATAGTTTATTCAGCCGAATTTTGAATATTATCATTACCTTTGTAACCCTTTAAAAGAAATATTTAAATAAATTTCACCTGTGAATTTCTTAGACATATTCATTATTGCAACAGGCCTGGCTATGGATTGTTTTGCTGTAGCAATAACATGTGGTATGATACTTAATAAGTTTATGCCGGTACCGTTTATAAGAATTTCATTATTGTTTGGATTATTTCAGGGACTTATGCCAATAATCGGCTGGTTAGTCTTTTCGCCTGTATTAGACGAAATATCTTTTATTGATCACTGGATAGCTTTTACCATTTTAGGTATTTTGGGTGCAAAAATGATAATTGAATATCATAAGCATAAAGACTTTAAAGACTGGGAAAATCAAAGAAAAATAAACCCATTAAAACTAACTGTTGTATTGGTACTTGCCCTGGCAACCAGTATTGACGCACTGGCAATAGGAATAACATTTGCTACAATGTCTTTCAAGCCATTTATGCCTGCAATTACTATAGGGTTGATAACTTTGGTTTTAAGTTTTACAGGACTTATGCTTGGTTATAAATACAGCTGCAGACTTAGAATTCCTTCAGAATTATTAGGTGGTCTTGTTTTGATAGGCATAGGCACAAAAATACTAGTTGAACATTTATTTTTTTAATTGCCACTTTTCTTTTAAACTTCATTTTTATATCTTTGAGGAATGCACGCTGATACACAGCTCCGGTGTTATCTGCAACAGCTGAAATCAATTAAAATCAATTAATAATCAATCAAAGACTATGGAAAAAAGTATTAGAGGTACCGAAACCGAAAAAAATCTTCTCAAAACTTTTGCAGGTGAATCACAGGCACGCATGCGTTATACTTACTATGCCAGCGTAGCTAAAAAAGAAGGTTACGAACAAATCGCAGCTATCTTCGAAGAAACCGCTAATCACGAAAAAGAACATGCAAAAAGAATGTTCAAATATCTTGAAGGTGGAATGCTTGAAATTACAGCAACTTATCCTGCTGGCGTAATTGGAACAACAGCTGAAAATCTTAAAGCAGCGGCTGAAGGTGAAAACGAAGAATGGACAGAACTTTATCCAATGTTTGCTGATATTGCCGAAGCAGAAGGATTTAAGGAAATTGCTGTAATGTATCGTTCTATTGCAAAAGCTGAAGCTCAGCACGAAAAACGCTATTTGAAATTTTTAGCTAACATCGAAAAAAACGAAGTTTTCAAACGCGAAGAAAAAACAAAGTGGCAATGCCGCAACTGTGGTTATGTACACGAAGGCAAAACCGCTCCACAAAATTGCCCTGCATGCCAACACCCGCAGGCACATTTTGAAATCGAAAAAGAAAACTATTAACTTTTAGTGGTTAATAAACAAAGAGGCTGTCTCATCTTATTTTGAGACAGCCTCTTGGCTTTTAGAATTCATATACGAACTAAAAACACCTATAACACAAAGAACTGTAAATAGAGTAAAAATTGTTTTTGAAGCGAGCATGAAACTAGCAATTGTAGCATCGCCAAGCACGCGGTTTCCAACAAATGCATGAACAGCAAGTGAGGCAATAGCCATACTGAACATCATACCCAGATTTCTCATTGTTGCCAGCGTCGCAGAAGCAATGCCATAATGTTGTTTTGTTACCGAGCTCATAACTACGTTGGTATTGGGAGATGAAAATAAGCCAAAGCCAAAACCAAGTACGGCAAGTGATGCAAGTATATAAGCATCAGATGTTGATGTTCCAAGTAAAGTCAGCATAAAAAGACCAACAGCCGAAATAGCCATACCAATAGCAGACATTAATCTTGCGTTTATACGATCGGACAATCTCCCGGAAAAGACAGAAACTATCGCCATTAAAACCGGTTGAGCCATAAGTATCATTCCGGCTTCACGCGGAGTAAGATGCCTGGTATATTGCAAATAGAGACTTAAAACAAAACTAACTGCAAATGTCGCTGCATAATTTATAAAAGCTGACAGATTTGAAAACGAAAAGACTCTGTTATTTATAAATAGCCTTACATTGAGTATAGGATTTTCAATTTTATACTGATCTCTAAGAAACTTAGCGATACCTGCCAATCCAAGAGTAGTCATTATGATAGCATCGGTTTCGGGTAATTTTGAAAAACCATACATCAGCAAAGTCAACGAAGGTACATACCACATTACTCCTTTCCAGTCAAAACGGGTATCGGCACTTTCTTTCCATTCAGTTTTTACAGACAGATAGATTAAGACTGCAACCAAAATAGAGACAGTTCCATTTATAAGAAACAGGCTTCTCCAGCCAATATATTGAGTTATAAAACCACCAAGTGCAGGAGCAACCGAAAGCCCCAGATATACTGAAGCGACACTCATACCTATAACTTTACCCCTTTCGTTAGGTGCAAAAGCAGACATTAGTATAGCCATACTTGTACTGACCATCATTGCTCCACCTATGCCCTGCAGAAATCTTGTTGAAATAAGAAACCATTCACTCTGCGAAAATGCACATGCAAAAGAAGACAGCAAAAATATAATATTACCAATTATAAATGCAGATCGCCTCCCCCATTTGTCTGCAACTTTACCCATAGGTACCAGGAAAAC
>CAZFUO010000187.1:0-3166 GCA_964522065.1 uncultured Bacteroidales bacterium
GATTTTATGAGAATTCACAGATCGTTTATTGTAAATCTTAATCTGATAAAAGCTATAGAAAGAAATATTCTTACAATGTCTTCAGGTAAGAAAATTCCTGTTGGTGAAATGTACAGGGAAGATTTTAAAATCTTTTCAGACAAAAGATTTAAATAGACTTTATTTTTGACAAGCAGGATTTTACTGATAAATCTGCAGTATCTACTTATACCGTTTTTATGGTCTTTGTTTACATGCTAAATTTAGCCTGATAAAGACCAATATCTTATGCGACAATTTATTGCTTTGACATTATTCTTGTGCCTGGCTTTTTCTTTAAACAGTCAGACAGTAAAAAATATTAATGTCAGTAATGCCGGTACACTAAAAAATTTAATAAGTCAGACTGAAGCTAAAACGGTTTCGTCGTTGACTCTTACAGGTAATATTGATGCCAGAGATTTTGCTTTTATAAGAGACTACTTTAAAGTTGTTACTTCTGTCGATTTAAGTGGCTCTACTATTGCTGCTTACAACGGCAATGATGGTACAAATTCAGGTATTTCTACCATTTATGCTGCAGGTGAAATACCTATGTACGCTTTTTACAACCCATTTTTATTGACTTACAAGCAAAGCCTTACCAGCGTTAAACTTCCGGCAAAGGTGACTTCGATAGGGAGTCTGGCATTTTATTTTTGCTGGAATCTTTCTGGTCAGATATCTTTACCGGCCAGTCTGGTAAATATAGCAGACTATGCTTTTTATGGTTGTTATGCGTTGCCGGGATTTAATGTTTCGACTTCAAACAAAAGATATTCAGCTGTAAATGGTGTACTTTTCAGCAAAAATGCAGATACTTTGTTTATTTTCCCAAATGCTAAAAATGGTAGTTATGCAATACCAAATACTGTAAAAAGGGTTCATAATTCAGCTTTTGAAAATGCATGGAACCTCACCGCTCTGACTTTGGGCAGCAATATTACGTCTGTAGGCAGTTATGCTTTTTGTAATTGTTCAGGATTAACCTCAGACCTTGCTTTACCTTCTACTCTGGTTAGTATTGAAGAGGGCGGTTTTTATTCATGCTATAATTTAAAGGGAAGTGTTACTTTGCCGGCTTCTCTGAAAAGCCTGGGATATTATTCTTTTTTTGGTTCTGATGGTATCACTTCGTTTAATGTAAATAGCTCGAATACAGTTTATGCCGCACAAAATGGTATTCTTTACAGCAAAAAGCTCGATTCACTTTATATATGCCCCGCTGGAAAAACCGGCCCTGTTGTGATACCTGAGTCTGTGAAATTAATTGGCAGTCATGCGTTTTATAATTGTGCAAACTTAAGCGGGGTGCTTAATATTCCTTCAGGTGTTGATTATATCGGTTACTATGCTTTTTATGGCTGTAAGGGTATTTCGGCTTATAGTGTTAATGCTGCAAATGGATATTTCTCTTCAAACCAGAATGTACTTTACAGTAAAGATCTGAAAAGGATAATTGCTTGTCCGGCAACAAAAAGCGGAACGTTTGTTTTTCCTGACTCTACCCGATATATTGACCCCTGTGCTTTTAGTTTTTGTAGTAATCTGAGTGGTGAAATGAAGTTTACAAAGGGCATTGAGTATCTGGGTGATTTTGCATTTTATGGTTGTACTGGTATAAGCGGTTTTGCTGCTGATGCAGAAAATAAATATTTTTCTGCTTATGATGGATTGCTTTACAACAAGTTGGCCGATACTTTGTATTTGAGTACCTCAGGTAAGTCGGGACAGGTTGTTTTGCCTCAGGGTTTAAAACATATCGGAACCTCTGCTTTTGATGGTTGTCAGTACATTACTTCTGTAAAATTACCTTCAGGTTTAAACAGTTTGGGCAACTACGCTTTTGAGTATTGTACTTCTCTGACAGACATTAATCTGCCTCAAACATTGACCAGTATTGGTTATGGTGTTTTAAACGGTTGTACCTCAGTGAGAAATATCGATGTCTTACTTCCGGAACCGCATCTTATTGATTACTACTACTTTAATAATGTCGATAAATCTCTTTGTGCGTTAAATGTTCCGCTAAATTCGCTAAGTTCATACAGAAATACTCCTTATTGGGAAGACTTTGTAAACATTAATGAAAAGGATTTTGCGACAGCGGTTTCGAAAAAAACTGAAAACAATCTGAAGGCCTTCAAAACGGCTGAAGGAATTACAGTAAGAGGTTTGAAAAAGGGCGGTTTGCTTGAAATTTATTCTGTAAATGGTAATGTTATTGCCAAAAGAAATATACCCGGTGATGAATTGAGTATTAAATTGCCTCAAAGCGGTGTTTATATTATAAAATCGGGCAGGGAAAGTATTAAACAGTCATATTAAATTTGAATAAAAGATGAAGATCAGGAAGAATATTGCAATAAGCGATGAAGGGTTTTTATTTAATCCTTCTACGGGAGATTCGTTTTCGACAAACGGTATTGGAGTTGAAATAATTTCCAAGCTGAAAAAGGACTTTTCTGAAAAGGAAATCATTGATAGTATTTGCAGTGAATATGATGTTGACAGAAATCTTTTTGAGAGAGATTTTGACGATTTTGCTGCAGTCCTGAAGGAATATGGTATTCTTGAATAGGTATGGTATGAAAAAGTTAGTTATAGGTGTTACAGGTTTGAATGCCATAGATAGTCCCGGGCCGGGAGTGGCAGTGATCAGAGCAATACGGGTAGGTTGGGATCACGATGTTAAGATAATTGGTCTTTCTTACGAGGCTCTCGAGCCCGGACTTTATATGCATGATATTGTTGATAAGACTTATCAGATACCCTACCCTTCAGGTGGTACTGATGCTCTTCTGGAAAGGTTGAGGTATATTAATGATATTGAAAAGCTTGATTTGATAATACCAAATTTTGATGCTGAACTTTTTAATTTTATTAAGCTTAAGGATGTTCTGCTTGAAATGGGTATTAGAACTTTTTTGCCCGACCTCGATCAGTTTCAGTCTAGGGATAAGCTGAAGTTGTTTGAGTTTGGAGAAAAATATGGTTTTGATGTTCCTGAAGATAAGACTTTACATGAATACAGGGAGTTGAAAAATCTTGAAAAGGAGATTGAATATCCTGTTGTTGTAAAAGGAAAATATTATGATGCTATTATTGCCAATAATTTTGATCAGGCTGAAAAGGCCTTTTTCAAACT
>CAZFUO010000187.1:3266-5151 GCA_964522065.1 uncultured Bacteroidales bacterium
TGTGAACTTGAGGTGATGCTGACTTCTGAGGGTAAACCATATATTATGGAAGTCAATCCGCGGTTTCCGGCATGGATTTATCTGACAGCAGGTGCTGGTCAGAATCAGCCTGCAAGTCTGGTAAAAATGGCTATGGGTGAAGAGGTTAAACCATTTGAAAACTATGAAGTTGGAAAGATGTTTATAAGATATGCATGGGATTTGATTACTGATATTAAGGAATTTCAAACAATATCCGGCAACGGTGAATTATAATATCAAAGCTATGAACAAGAAGAGATATGAAAGGCCTACTTTCAGAAAAATGAATACCGGTCTGATGAATAAGTTTGGAACCAGAACTGAAAATGAACCGGTAACTCATATTGAGAGTGTACCTGTAAAGCGTTTGATTGAAGATTATGGTTCTCCCCTGTTTGTTATCTCTGAGAGACAGATAAGGAGAAATTATCAGAACATTTCGAGAGTTTTTAAAACCAGATATCCTAAGGTTCAGATGGCATGGTCTTATAAGACTAATTATCTGAATGCTGTATGTAATATATTTCATCAGGAGGGTGCCTGGGCAGAGGTGGTTTCGCGATTTGAATATGATAAAGCTATTGGGAATGGTGTTGATGGTAGTCAGATTATATTTAATGGTCCGTATAAAAAGGATGAAGATTTATTACTGGCTGCAAAAAACGATTCTTTGATACATATTGATCATTATGATGAGTTGTATTCGTTAATAAGACTCAGCAAAGAAAACGGCTTGAGGGCTAAGGTTGCCATCAGGATAAATATGGATACAGGTATTTATCCTAAATGGGACAGGTTCGGGTTTAATTTCGAAAATGGTCAGGCGTGGAATGCTCTTACCAGAATTATGAATTCTGACTGTCTGGACCTTGTTGGTTTACATTGTCATATAGGCACTTTCATGCTTACTTCAAAGGCCTATGCTGTTGCTGCCCGCAATCTGTGTGAACTTGCGTGGAGTCTTAAAGAAAAGTATGGCAAGATGGTGAGCTATCTTGACCTGGGGGGCGGTTTCCCCTCTACGAATACTCTTAAGGGTGCTTATCTGCCTGCTATCGACACCGTTCCTTCTATTGATGAGTATGCAGATGCTATTACTGATGTTATTTTGGGTTATGGTTTTAATCAGGATGAGTTGCCATTGCTTATTTTGGAGTCTGGTCGCGCTCTTGTAGATGATGCGGGCTATCTTTTAGGAACCGTACTTGCATCTAAGAGGCTTTCTGACGGTAGAAGGGCTACAATACTCGACTTTGGTATAAACTCTTTGTTTACCTCTTTGTGGTATGAGCATAAAGTTAGTCCTGCTCAGAAACATGGTGATCAAACTGAAGAAATGGTTTTGTACGGACCTCTTTGTATGAATATTGATGTTGTTAGGGAAAGCATTGTGATGCCATTGCTCGAAAAGGGTGATCAGGTTGTTGTACAAAAAGTTGGTGCATACAATATGACTCAATGGATGCAATTTATTACCTTGCGTCCGAAAATTGTACTTATTGATACTGATAACAATGTACATGTGGTAAGACAGAATGAAACTCTCGAATATGTTGAAGCTTTAGAAAATGTACCTGAACACCTTAAGTAAAAATATAAAGGATTTATATATCCCTGCCGTTCTGAATAGTTATTCGATTATTTTCTTCCTGAATAACAAAATTCTGGCAGGGGTAATTTTGCTTACAACTTTCTTTAATTTCTATGCCGGTTTAAGTGGACTGCTTGCTGTTTTGCTGGTAGTAGTTATTGCAAACATGCTTGGATTTGACAAATTACAACTCAAAAACGGGCTGTACAGTTTTAATGCATTGCTAACAGGTATTGGTATGGGTACGTTTTTCGAACCCGGTATTGTTTATTT
>CAZFUO010000188.1:0-5065 GCA_964522065.1 uncultured Bacteroidales bacterium
CCACTGGTGTTTGAGACCAGCGCGTCTACCAATTCCGCCATCTGGGCATTAGCGGGTGCAAAAATAGGTCTAAAAATTGAATTCAGCAAGCTAATGAAAAAAAAGTAGGAATTCTTTTTCATAAATAAGTAGAACAGTGTACATTTGAGGCTATAATAATCAACCAAATACTACAATTCTATGAAAAAAGTGATTGTTTTAGCGGCATTAATTTTTGCTTTTGCGGTTTCGTCGAGGGCAGAAACAAGATTTGGAGTCAAGGCGGGGTGCAATCTTTCACATTTAACAACTGATGCATCCGATATAGTAAATCAGATAAAGGCTGCCAACAATTACCAGTTCGGCATACTTTTTCAGACTAAACTGTTTATGTTTACACTTCAACCGGAAGTTTTGTATAGTGTAAAGGGTAGTGACATCAGTAGCGACCAGTTTAGCGGAAGTACAGGTAGTTCTACTGTGAAATTTCGTTCACAAAATATTGAAGTGCCTGTAAATTTGCAACTTGGATTGAGATTGGGCAGTTTGAGAGGATATGTTCAGGCAGGCCCGTATTTTTCTTATATGTCAGGTGGTCAGATTAATGGTGATGAGGAAACTTTTCAAAGTTTTGTAGAAGACTTTAGTTTGAATAATGTTGACTATGGTGTTGGTTTTGGTGCAGGGGTTGAACTTTTTAATTTGCAACTTGCTTTAAGATATGATCTTGGTTTTAAGCCACTTGGAATGGAGTTTGATGAGGTTGCTGCCTCAAATCCCTTTAGTAATCTAACTAACAGAAATGTTAATATATCTCTTGCTTATTTATTCTAATAATAAGGCTTTATAAGTCTTTTAACATGTTTTGGGCTGAATTAACACTTCCGCCTGAATTTTTTTCTTAATTTTATACTTGAAATAAATTTATTTATTCACTAAAGTATAAAAAAGATGAAAAAAATTGTATTGGCTGTTGTGGCTGTAATGTTGTTTTCGGCTACATCATTTTCGCAAGTCAGATTTGGTGTTAAAGGTGGTTTGAACTTCAGCAATTTTGCAACTGAATCGAGTTTAATAAATAGTGTTAAAGGTTCTACAAACTATAGTTTCGGTGTTTTGTTTCAGGGAAAATCAATGGGTTTTGCAGTGCAGCCTGAAGTTTTGTACAGTGTAAGAGGTGGTTCATTTGGAAACGATGCTTTGCTAAGTCTGTTTTCAGGAGCCGCAACTGAGTATAAATCTCAATCTATTGAAGTTCCTGTTAATTTGCAGTATGGTGTGGATTTGCTTTTTGCAAGATTATATTTGCAGGCTGGTCCTTACGTGGCTTTCACATCAAAGGTTTTAATTGACGGAGATGCTGATTTTTATGATGACAACAAGGATAACTTTAATACTATAGATTATGGAGTAGGAGTTGGTGCTGGTGCAGAGTTTATGGGCTTGCAGCTATCTGCAAAATATGATTGGGGTCTTGCACCACTTGGTAAAGAAATTATTGTTGCCGGAGTTAATACAAACCCGCTTTCTGAAATTAAAAACAGAAATTTCAGTGTTTCACTGGCTTATTTGTTTTAAAGTAAGTTCAGTAGGTCTTCAGGTTTGTCTATGATATGCATGGCTCCGTTATCGCTGAGTTCTTTGCGACTACGAAAGCCCCAGGTTACACCAACTGCAAACATTCCTGTATTATTTGCGGTTTGCATATCTACACCTGAATCTCCTACATATAGTATTTCATTGGCTTTTAAATTTAGAGATTCCATGCAAATTTTAGCTCCTGTCGGATCTGGTTTGCGTGGAATTTCAACTTTAGATCCCAGTATTATTTCAAACTTCCAGTTCTTAAGTATCTTATCGGCAATTTTAACTGTTAGTTCGTGGGCTTTATTAGATAATATGGCCATTTTTATATTTCTTTCCGTAAGCTGATCTAAAAGCTGTGGAATACCTTCATAAAGTGCGGTTTTTCTGACAACATTATTACCGTATTCTTTCATCAAACCATCGAATACTGTTTTAATGGTTTCGGCATTGCGGTCAGATTCAGGTAAAACATTTTCAGCAAGATTACGTAGCCCCTTGCCAACAAATAACTTATATGCTTCGTATTCGTGAGTTTTAAAGCCATTATGTTCTAGAACTATGTTCATTGCATCGGCGATGTCGTGCAATGAGTTTATAAGTGTTCCGTCCAGATCAAAAATTACAGCTTTAAAAGTATTATTATGCTCCATATTGTTGTGTCAAAAATCTTTGTTACTGCAAAGGTAGCTTAAAAAGAGTTGGCAGACTGACGTTTTTACCTTATTTTTGTACCGTTTTTTATCAAAAACGTTGACTACTCAACACTTATAAAATTTCTTATGAATAAGATCGTACGTAAAACGGACTACTCAGATCTGGTTGTTCGTTTTGACATTGAGGCTCCGAGAATAGCCAAAGCCAGAAAAGCAGGTCATTTTGTAATGGTAAGAGTCTCCGAAAAGGGAGAAAGAATACCTTTGACAATTGCTGAAGCTGATGTGGATAAAGGTACAATTTCACTTGTAGTTCAAAGAGTTGGTTCTTCCTCCAAAAAGCTCTGTGAGCTAAAAGAAGGTGAATATATACTTGATGTTGTAGGCCCACTGGGTAAAGCCACACATATAGAAAACTTCGGAACCGTGGTCTGCGCAGGTGGTGGTGTTGGTGTTGCACCCCTTCTGCCTATAGTTCAGGCTATGAAAAATGCTGGAAACAGAGTAATTACAGTGCTTGCGGCAAGAAATAAAGACCTTATTATTCTTGAAGACGAAATGAGAGCCAGCTCTGATGAAGTTATTTTGATGACAGATGATGGTTCTTCAGGTAAGAAAGGTCTTGTTACCAATGGAATAGAAGAAGTAATACAAAGAGAAAAAGTCGATTTGTGTGTTACTATCGGACCAGCGATTATGATGAAATTTGTTTCATTGCTTACTAAAAAATATGAAGTGCCTACAGTCGCATCATTAAATACCATTATGGTTGACGGAACCGGTATGTGCGGTGCCTGCAGGGTTAGCGTAGGAGGCAAAACTAAATTTGTATGTGTAGATGGGCCTGAATTTGATGCTCATCAGGTTAATTTTGACGAAATGATACAACGTCTGGGTGCTTACAAAGACGTAGAATAATACACGGAGCAATGACAAGAGAAGAATTTTTATCAGAACAACGCAAACAAAACTGGCGTGAAGATTTAAGAAAATCTGTAAAAGCAAAAGAGCGTACAGATAAGCCCAGGATTCATATGAATGAACAAGATCCTGAAATAAGAAGCCACAATAATATAGAAGTAAATTTAGGACTAACAGCTGAACAGGCTATTAGTGAAGCTCAAAGATGTCTGGACTGTGCAAACCCAACATGTATATCAGGATGCCCTGTTGAAATAAATATACCTGGCTTTATAAAAAATATTGAAAGAGGAGAATTTCTTGAGGCTGCAAAAGTTTTAAAAGAAACATCTGCTTTACCTGCAGTTTGCGGTAGAGTTTGTCCACAGGAAAAACAGTGTGAATCACAATGTTTTTATACCATAAAACTTGGTAAGACTCCTGTAGCAATTGGTAACCTTGAAAGATTTGCTGCAGATTATGAAAGAGAAAGCGGACAAATGTCTGTGCCTGTATTAGAACCCGCAAATGGAATAAAGATAGCTGTAATTGGTTCAGGCCCTGCAGGTCTGTCCTTTGCTGGCGATATGGCAAAAAAAGGATATTCAGTAACTGTTTTTGAAGCTTTGCATGAAATAGGCGGGGTGCTTAAATATGGTATTCCAGAGTTCCGTTTGCCAAATAGCATAGTTGATGTAGAAATAGACATTTTAAGAAAAATGGGTGTTGAGTTTCTTACTGATATGGTTGTTGGGCTTACTGTGACTATTGAAGAACTTAAGGAGGAAGGTTATCAGGGCTTTTTTGTAGGTAGTGGTGCAGGTTTACCAAACTTCATGAACATTCCCGGGGAAAATCTGATTAACGTTTTATCTTCAAACGAGTATCTTACAAGAGTAAATCTTATGGATGCTGCAAATCCTGAGACTGATACTCCTGTTCCTTTTGGTAAAAAGGTTGCCGTTATAGGAGGTGGGAACACTGCAATGGATTCTGTTAGAACAGCCAGAAGACTTGGAGCTGAAAAAGCCATGATTGTTTACAGACGATCTGAAGATGAAATGCCTGCCAGAATTGAGGAAGTAAAACATGCTAAAGAAGAAGGTGTTGAATTCCTGACTCTTCACAACCCTATTGAATATATAGGTGATGAAAAAGGTAGGGTAAAGCAAATGTTGCTTCAGAAAATGCAACTTGGTGAAGCAGACTCTTCAGGAAGACGTAAACCGGTAGTGATTGAAGGTGCTACTGAATTGGTTGATGTTGATCTTGTTATTGTTAGCGTAGGTGTATCACCAAATCCGCTGATACCAAACTCAATCGGAGGACTTGATATGACAAGATGGGGTACAATAGTTGTAAATGAAAATATGCAAACAGCTATTCCTGTTATATTTGCAGGTGGTGACATTGTTAGAGGCGGTGCCACAGTTATACTTGCTATGGGAGATGGAAGAAAGGCTGCCGCTTCTATGCATGAGTATTTGACAAAAAAATAAAGATTATGAAAAAGCTTTTTCTGTTATTTTCACTGATTCTGGTTTCTCTTGGCGCTGCGGCTCAGTTTACACTGGATACTGAGGCATATGAAAAGCAGAAAAGAGAAGCAGAAGAGGCAAGAAATAAAAAACGTATTGCCGATAGCATAAGACTTGTTGAACTCGAAGAGCAAAAGATAAGAGCTACCGATATTCGCTACAGGATAAAATGGAACAATATGATTACATACAGACAAAGTATGGGTTTCGTTGAAAGTGGATATAATATCTCATATTACGGATATTTTACCTCCAGAAAAACATGGACATATCCTATTAGCTTAAGGCTTTCAAGTTCTAAAAATTATAACGATACCTTCTTAAAAGACGGATATAAAGATTGGTCACAACATCTTACTTATCTGGGTTTGACTGGTTTCAGAAATATTGGAGGTGACTTTTATTTTT
>CAZFUO010000189.1:0-5043 GCA_964522065.1 uncultured Bacteroidales bacterium
TTTGAAAATACTGTTCTTACAATAGTAAAAACAAGACGTGCATATTCACCATGGAGTTCGAAAATTTACGGACTACGTCAAACACCAGATAAAAAGTAATCTTAATAACTAAGCAAAATGAAAGAATTTAAATATACCATAAACGGTACTCCGTATAAAGTCGAGATTATAAAGGAAGAAGATGGAAGTGTTGAGCTTGAGGTAAATGGCACACCTTATACAGTTCAGCTAGAAAAAACAGCTAAACCAAAGGTTAGCAAACCTGTAACAAGACCTGTACAAGGACCTTCAACCACTACGGCTTCAGCACCGATTGTCGCTCAACCAAAAACAAATGGCCCTGGTGGTGCTGTCAAATCGCCACTTCCCGGGGTTATACTTGAAGTAAACGTTAAAGTTGGTGACACAGTAAAAGTGGGTCAAAAACTAATGATACTTGAAGCTATGAAAATGGAAAATACTATTGCCAGCGACATTGCAGGTAAAGTTCTAGAAATTAAAGTTGACAAAGGTTCCTCTGTACTTGAAGGTGCAGACCTTGTAATTATTGGATAATTATGGGAGATTTTGTAAACTTTTTAGGTGATAACCTCAGAGAATTTCTCACCTATACCGGTTTTGCCAATGCAACTTCCGGTCACATGATTATGATAATTGTCGGGTTGTTTTTTATCTTCCTGGCAATTAAATATGAGTTCGAACCTATGTTGTTAATTCCAATTGGTTTTGGGATTCTTATAGGTAATATTCCATTTAAAGAAGTTGGTTTGCAACTTGGTATTTATGAGCAAGGTTCAGTAATGAATATTCTCTATCAGGGAGTTGTACAGGGATGGTATCCACCGTTAATATTTCTCGGTATCGGAGCCATGACTGACTTTTCGGCACTCATTTCAAATCCAAAACTAATGCTGATTGGGGCTGCTGCTCAATTTGGTATTTTCGGGGCATATATAATAGCTTTACAAATGGGTTTTGATCCAAGTCAGGCAGGTGCTATTGGTATTATCGGTGGTGCAGATGGTCCTACCGCTATATTCCTTTCTTCAAAACTTGCTCCAAATTTAATGGGTGCAATTGCGGTTTCGGCATACTCTTATATGGCGCTTGTTCCTGTAATTCAGCCTCCAATTATGAGATTGCTTACAACCAAAAAGGAAAGAGTAATTAGAATGAAACCACCTCGTTCAGTATCTCAAACTGAGAAAATAATTTTCCCTATTGCTGGATTGTTATTAACTTGCTTTGTAGTTCCTTCAGGATTACCATTACTTGGAATGTTATTTTTTGGAAATTTGTTGAAAGAAAGTGGTGTAACCAGAAGGTTGGCTGAAACAGCAAGAGGTCCGCTGATTGATACAATTACAATACTTTTGGGTGTTACGGTTGGTGCTTCAACTCAGGCTACTCAGTTCCTTACTGTTGACTCAGTTAAGATTTTTGGATTAGGAGCATTATCTTTTATTATTGCTACTGCAACAGGGGTCTTATTTGTGAAATTATTTAATTTGTTCTTGTCAAAAGAAAATAAGATAAATCCACTTATTGGTAATTCTGGTGTTTCTGCTGTGCCAGATTCAGCCAGGATCTCTCAGATTGTTGGTTTGGAATATGATTCCAAAAACTATTTGCTCATGCATGCCATGGGGCCTAATGTTGCCGGAGTTATCGGTTCGGCTATTGCTGCCGGAGTTTTACTTGGATTCCTCGCATAAGGGTTTTAATAAAGTATTTAAAAAGAAGCTGCCTCAGAGTAAAAATGAGGCAGCTTTTTTTATTATATTTGTGTATTAAGATAAAGTAAAAAGGTTAATATGGAAAATCCGGTTAAACCAATTGGTATATGTCTGAGCGGTGGAGGGGCTTTAGGTTTTGCACATATAGGTGTTTTGCAGGCATTACTTGAAAATGGTATAGTGCCGGGCATGGTTTCCGGATCGAGTATGGGAGCTATTGTAGGCACTTTATATGCAGCAGGGTTCAAACCTGAAGAAATGATGCAGATGATTAAAGATGACAAGCTTTTTCTTATTTCAAAAATAATGAAGTTTAAACCCGGATTTTTAAGATCGGGGTTTTCCACACATTATACCATACAAAAACTTCTTTCCGAAACCGTTCCTCACGACAGTTTTGATGAATTACCATTAAAGATGCATGTTTGTGTATCAAATGTATCAACCATGCAATGGGAGATTAAGAGTGAAGGGCCTAACCTTGCTTCATGGGTTTCAGCCTCAGCGAGTATTCCGGGTGTTTTTGAAACAGTGGTACACGATGGCAATTTCTATCTTGATGGTGGAGTCTTAAATAATTTACCTTCGCAGCCTTTAAAAGATAAATGCAGAGCAATAATAGGTGTCGATCTTTTCCCTTTTTCTGCACCTATATCAATAAAAAAACCTATTGATGCAATTACATCAACTGTAAGAGGCATTCAACATTTAAATTCAAAAGAAGGAAGATCTATTTGTGATTATATTATAGAGCCTGGTGCAATTAGAAAATTTCATGAATTTAAATTTGAATCTTACGATAAGATTTTCAGGAGAGGATATAAAGATACATTGGAATTTATCAGGATTAATCCTCAAATACTGCAATTATAGAGTAAATAGATAGATATTTATGTTGTAAAACATAATCATCTGTCATGCTTTTTAGAATTTCTATATTATTTTTGTTTCCTAAGGGCAGCATAGAACAGAACAGTATATGCTGATAAAGAAATAATTCCAAACCTTGCTAATAATATGGAAATCAATTTTTTATCAAATTCTACAAAAGTCAAGCAAATGGCTGAGGCCATTAAGCTTGCGATTTCTCAGGGTGAGTTTAAAGAAGGAGAGATGTTGCCTTCAATAAATCAGATCAGTGCCAGATATAATGTGGCCAGAGATACGGCATTCAAGGCCTTCCAGGATCTTAAACAAAGTGGAGTTATACAGTCAGCTCCAACAAAGGGTTATTATGTGTCATCTTCAGTAAATAATATTCTTGTATTGCTTGATATTTTCAGTCCGTATAAAAACGATTTGTATAATTCACTAACTAAAAATATTGGCCCTAACAACAAATTAGACCTGTATTTTCATCATTACAATATGGATCACTTTAATAATGTGATTAAAAGTAGTATTGGTAAATACAATAAATATCTGGTTATGAATCTTAGCAACGATTCGTATTGCGAGGTATTAAATATGATTGATAAAAATAAGATTTTACTGCTTGACTTCGGTAAATTCAACAAAGAAGGATTTGCTTATGTATGTCAGGGTTTTGACAGAACTTTATATGATTGCTTGAAATCGGGTATAGATCTATTCAGGAAATATGAAAAAATAAATTTTGTATTTCCAAAGACTTCAGAACATCCAAGAGGTGGCATAAAGTACTATCAGCAATTTTGTTTTGAAAATCAGATAAAAAGTGAGATTGTTGAAAGAAGTATAAAAGAGTCTGATTTTGTAAAAGGTCAGGCATATCTTATTGTTTCGCACAGTGATCTTATAGAGGCTGTAAAAATATGCAGGTCAAAGGGATTAAAGTTAGGTTCTGATGTCGGTATTGTGACATTTAACGATGCACCTATGCTTGAAGTTATAGAAAATGGAATTACTTCAATTTCAACAGATTTCAAACAAATGGGGGTTCAGGCAGCAAGGTTTATTAATAATAACGAAAGGATACAAATGTATATTCCTTCCCGTTTAATTGTAAGAGGTTCTTTATAAAGGTTATTATGGAAAAAAAGAAATTCAAGGGTATAATCCCACCAATGATTACTCCGTTAACAAGTAATTATAAACTTGATCATGAAGGTATTGACAGATTGATTGAACACATGATAGGTGGTGGTATTCACGGACTTTTTGTATTAGGTACAACAGGTGAAGCTCCCAGTTTGAGCTATCCGTTAAGGTATGAATTGGTAGAAAGGGTGTGTAAGCAGGTTGCAGGAAGAATTCCTGTACTGGTAGGTATAACAGACACATCTCTTCCTGAAAGTATAAGGTTGGCAGAGAAATCAAAAGAATATGGTGCTGATGCTGTTGTCTCTGCTCCTCCCTATTATTATGCACCTTCACAGCAGGAATTGATAGAATACTATGATGATCTTGCAGACCACCTGCCACTTCCTCTGTTTTTGTATAATATGCCATCTCACGTTAAAGTTTCTTTTGAACCCGAAACCGTGAGAGCAATTGCCAAGCACCCAAATGTTATCGGTCTTAAAGATAGCTCGGGTGTGATGGTCTATTTTCATACTTTGATACAAATGATGAAAAAAGAGAGACCTGATTTTTCACTGCTTGTTGGTCCTGAAGAATTAACCGCTGAGGCTGTTATGTTGGGAGCTGATGGTGGTGTTAACGGTGGTGCTAATATGTTCCCGTCATTATATACTTCTCTTTATGAAGCAGCTTTAAATAAGGATATTAATAAAGTTCTTGAATTGCAGGAAAAAGTAATGTACATAAGTAATACAATTTACAAAATTGGTCGTTACGGATCAAGTTATCTCAAAGGTGTAAAATGTACCTGTTCATTACTTGGATTGTGTTCTGACTTTATGGCATCACCATATCATAAATTCAGAGCAGAAGAGAGATTGAAAGTAATGAAAGTGCTTGAGAGCATGGACATCGAAATAAAGAATCCCTGATATCAATTATATAATTTAATGTTTTTATTAGTATGAAAAAGTTTTTAAGGAACTCTCTAATGGGTTGTGCATCAATGTTGGCTGTTACAACATTTGCTCAATACCCAAGTGTTCCTAAAGAAGTTGCTGCAAAAAGTGACTCAATGATGAAGGAATTCAGGAAGAATTCTGACGAAGCCTGGCAAAAGGCACTTCCGGTAATTGAAAAGGAGGCTTTGGAAGGAAGACCTTATATTCCCTGGGCACATCGTCCGTATGACTTACCACAGGCAAAAATTCCGGCGTTCCCCGGAGCAGAAGGTGGTGGTGCTTATACTTTTGGAGGCAGAGGTGGTAATGTTTTGGTTGTAACCAGTCTAGAAGACAGTGGTCCC
>CAZFUO010000190.1:0-1804 GCA_964522065.1 uncultured Bacteroidales bacterium
AAACAGAATATGTATAACCGGCTTTTTGTGGCGTTAATGGATTTGTTTCACTTAATGGTATCGGCCTACCAGTTTGAACCCAGTTCCAACGTCCTATCAAACCGTCAGTAGGATAAATATAGTCCTCACTTTCACATGATTGAAATGCATATATAATAAGTACAATGACAAATAACGTAACTAGCTTTTTCATTTTCAAGGTTTTTATATTTAAGTAACGATACATTGTTAATGTAATCAGAATTAATCTTTTTCTAGGATTTCCCTTTGAATTATTACCCCTTCAACAATTAAGTGAATATAATATTTTCCTTTTGGTAAACCATTCAATGAAACTTGTTGAATGCTTTTGACATTTTCAACAATACGGACAAGGCCTTGTTGTTCACTCCATATCTGAATAGTATATGATTTAGTAGGAGTTAGAAGTTTATTGTTATTTGGTGTTGCCCCAGTTGTGTTGATCATTACAGTTATTAAATCTTTTGCAGGATTTGGTGAAAATAAAAACATTGATTCTGTTTCTGTAGCTTTAGTATCAATTGAAAAAACCCTTAATTCTGCATCTCCATATGCATAAATAGTTTTTTCAGGCGTTTCATATGAATTGCCATTTGACTCAAAGACTTTAAGTTTGATGTAATATATATTGCCTGCTGGTGGTTGCCTCAATATTTGATTAGCGTCATTTTCCTGAGCCTCAGATTCAATATGATTACTGCCAGATCTAACTGATGTAAGAGTAACTGAACTACTTGTTTCAACTAATACAGACGCTGAAGCTTTAATTTGATTAAAGATGTAATTCGGACTTCTTTTTGCTTCACGCCAATTATTGAATTTTGGGTATTCTAATATTCCTAATGCTGCATAACCAACTGCCCAACCTATACACGAAGCTTGAGTCCCTTGATCTCCCACAGGGGGATTGTTTAGCATCACAATTCCAGATCTTAGATTTTCGTCTTTAGTAAGTGCTCTTGATTTTAATTTTAGGCTTTCCCAGTTGACTTTGGGATATCTATCGTATTCCTCTTTAGGGGTTAAAATGGCACCTAGCCCATGATTGTTTGTTGTTTGTGCATAGGTTGAAAAAAAGCCATTAAATACTAAAACAGCAAGTATGACTTTTAATTTTTTCATCCTTAGACTTTTCATTAAGTTTTTGATTTTAAGGTTATGTCGTGATATTTTGTTATTTAAATTGAAATAAATACCTTCAACTGTAAAGGTAGCTAAAATATTTTAAAGTCAAAAAAAATAGTAATTTGTTTAAAAAAAATTAAAAATCATGTTTTCCCATCTTTGACATATGCTTTTAATAAAAACAAAGCCTCATATTGTTGTAGTAGCGATTTGAGGTCTTTTAATTTTTTCAACTTTGTAGTGCATAAACTGTTTATTTCAACCGAAAAGTGGTTCTTCGTCAAATTTGGTGCAATAAAATTAAAGTGAAAAGAGTATAAAAATATAGCTTAACAGGTTGATTATCAATGATATAAATTAGCAGATTTGAAATATTTTTATTAACTTAAGGTGCTGAATATAAGTACTTTAAACATGATCAAAACTGCTAATGGCAACAACGATAAACAGAGTTTCCTAAATGATAAATTATTTAAAGCCTTAACAGGAGTTAAGCATATCAAGTTTTTAGATGGATGCATAGATGATAACTACGTGACTATTAAAGCTAAAACAAGCCTCTCACATGCAATGTCCTAAATGCAAAAAAACATCATCCTCAGTACACTCGACGTATGAACGCCATTTAATGGATATACCGATTCATGGAAAGCAGATG
>CAZFUO010000190.1:1814-4923 GCA_964522065.1 uncultured Bacteroidales bacterium
ATATAACACTAATTGTTAGAAAGTTCAGATGTCGAAACCTAAAATGCGATCAGAGCGTATTCTCAGAGCAGCCTATTGAATTGACAGAACGTTATTCCAGAAAAACAAGCGTAGCAAAATCCAAGTTACAATCACTACTGGTGGAGATGTCCGCCAAGAAAGGGGCATTAATAGTTTCATCATTAGGTATAAGCCAAAGTGCATCAACATGTTTAAGATTGGTCAAATCATTGTTTATTACTGTTGATAAAGAATCAGTTAAACACATTTGCATAAATGATTTCGCATACAGGAAAGGTATCAAATATGGAACAATCGTGATTGACGCTGAAACAAAAAGGACTATAGAACTCATTAATAACAGAGAGACTCAGACTGTTGCCGAAGCATTGAAATCGTATCCAAACATTGAAACCGTATCACGAGATAGGTCTTCAGTTTATGCTAAGGCAATCGCTCTGGCAAATCCCAGAGCTGAGCAAATCGCAGACAAGTTTCATTTGATAAAGAACTGTAATGAATATATGGGTAATCAACTTAAAAAGTCATTTAATCAAATTAAGGAAGAACTTTTTGCTGAACAGTCATTGAAACTATCACAACCTATTGAACCATATCTATCGATTGAAGATCCACAACCTGTTCAGCCGACGAAGCGAAAACCTTCGGATAAAAGATTATTTATATTTGAACAAGTACACAAACTTAAGGATAAAAATTATTCCGAGCGTGAGATTGCCAAACATCTTCACATCTCAAGAATAACGGTACGATCCTATTTGTCAATGAATGAACTTGAAGGAAGGAAAACCTGCTTCAGACATGATTATTCCATATATCTACCTATCGTTCAAACCTGTTTACAGAATAAATCCCGAATCAGTGAAATTTATAGGAAGGTTGTAGAGTCCGGTTATCCATTCAGTTATGTGACTTTTCTTATTTGGATTAGAACTATATTCCCGGAATATAAAATAATTAAAGGTAATCCCTCAAAAAACTGCTTTATCGACAGTTCTCAAAATAATGGAACAAAATCAATATTGATACCCTTGGCTTCACGCAAACTCAATATCTATATTGCCAATCCACAGTGGGGAATAGACAAAAAGACAGGCGAATGTAGTGAAGAATATATTCAGATGAGTAAAATTATAGAATCATCCAGTATCCTTTCAAAATTACGTGAGTTTTGTGTCTCTTTCAAAAACGTTATGTCTGGAAAATCAACAGACGAACTTATTTCCTGGATTGATAAATATAAAGACGGTCAACTCTATTATTTAAAAACTTTTGCACAAGGGCTTCTGAGAGATCTGGAAGCTATTAAGAACGCCATCACCTCTTCTTATAACAATGGCCTTGCAGAAGGGTTGAATAATAAATTGAAAACATTGAAAAGGTGTATGTATGGTAGAGCCAGTAATAGACTTATTGAAATAAAAATGATGGTCTCATTAACTGGATGATTTGCACCAAATTTGACGAAGAACCCTTTTTAGATTAATATAAGCAGACACATTATACACCGGACGGCGAAGTAGCACAGGCAACCAGTTATTCTCTGAATCAGGAAATGGTTGATCAGGAAGCACGATTTGATGGATTCTATGCCATATGTACCAATCTTGAAGATAGTGCAGCCCAAATAATCAAGGCCAATGGTGGTAGATGGATTATAGAAAATGGATTCAGATTAATGAAGACAGACTTTGAGGCAAGGCCAGTATTTTTACAAAGAGATGACAGGATAAGGGCACACTTTCTGACCTGCTTTCTCGCCCTGTTGCTTTACAAACAGCTGGAAAAAAAACTTAACTCTGCAAGAAACCACTATACACCGAATGAAATCATAGGTACACTAACTGATATGAACTTTCTTAATATACCAGGAGAAGGATACATTCCCACATACACACGAACAGATTTGACAAACACACTGCATGGAACAGCCGGATTCAGGACGGATTCTCAAATAGTTACAAAGCAGAGAATGAAAAGCATTATATCATCAACAAAAAAAATAAAAAAAGAAGAAAAATAATCAAAATGCGACTTTATGCACTACAAAGTTGCTAAAACTGAATAGCCTCAAATCGCTACTACAGCGATATGAGGCTCTATTTTTTCTAAAACTATGTGTCAAAGACGGGTTATTTTTCTAAATGACAACCCCATTAAAGAGTTTTTTATTATTTTACCAAAAAACCTTAATGACATATAATATATCAGTGGTAGTGTGTTCTGTTATTATTTTTTTAAAATTTTAAAACTGCCAATGTTTTTAGTTGCATCAAAAATATTCACAATGTACACTCCTTTATTAAGAGTAGACATGTTAATTTTTTGAATAGGATCATGCCCATTGGTCACTACTTGAAGCACTTGCTTCCCTTGTGTATCAAAAATCTTAATGCACTCAAATTCACTTTCCATACGAGGTAATCCAGTTATGGCAGAATAAATCAACTGCCAATTTTCAAAAGCGGGTTCAGTAGGCCCAAAATCATTTCTTGCTTTTATTTCAAGAATTTTCCCGCTTGATTTATTCACAAACAAATATCTACGAAAATGGGGGCCATTTACATCGCTCCACTCGTTAATAAAATAAACCCAGCAAGGATATTCAACACAGAAAGTCTCGTTATTAGAATTTGTAATTTTTGAGAAGCCTTCAGTATTAGGCAATTTATCCGTTGTATATAACAACAAACAATCAGTTCTTAACTCTTCGTCAATTATATACTCATAAACAATTTTGTCTGCTTGTTCTTTTGTTACGTAGGCAAGTTAAGATTGACGAAAATAAAATACAGATTAGAAATAGAAATAGTTTTTTCATTTTGCTAAGATTTTACGTCCGCTCCTATTACAGACTTTTATTCGGATTTTCAAAATTCATATAATGTTTGAACGTTTCACTTCTGTTAATCTGAGTATCCATCACTTTATCATCGTCAGTTTCATGCTAATTACAGGAGAATATTCCACTGTTTGGTATAACTAAGTACTTTGCAGAGGTTACACGAAAACAACTCTGATAAAAGGATTCATATTTTACAAGCTGCAGAATAAAAATATTAATAATCGGAGGTGTCTCAGAAGTTTG
>CAZFUO010000191.1:0-4915 GCA_964522065.1 uncultured Bacteroidales bacterium
GTTTAAACTTGGGATTTTTTTTGTTAATTACGTACAAAACGCCTTTTCTTCTGACCATTTTGCAGTCAGCAGTACGTTTTTTTAAAGATGCTCTTACTTTCATATTATAATATTTTACTTATTTATATCTGAAGGAAATTCTACCTTTTGACAAATCATAAGGTGACATTTCAACCCTAACTTTATCTCCTGGTAAAATCTTAATGTAATGCATTCTCATCTTTCCGGAAATATGAGCAGTAATTTCATGTCCATTTTCCAGTTCAACACGAAACATCGCATTTGATAGTGCCTCAATTATTACACCATCTTGTTCAATTGCCGTTTGTTTTGCCATATGATATCTATCTGTTTAAATAAAGCGTTCACCAAGTACTTCCTTAATATAATCGAAAGAAGTTAAAATTTCAGCTTCTCTGCCTTTTCTAATTGCAATAGTATGCTCAAAATGAGCTGAAGGTTTTCTATCAAGTGTTCTGACAGTCCATCCGTCTCTTTCCATTACAACATTTCTTGTTCCTAAATTAATCATGGGTTCGATTGCAATTACCATTCCATTTTTTAACTGGACTCCACTACCTTTTTTTCCTACATTAGGAACATCAGGAGCTTCGTGCAAATTTTTCCCAACACCATGACCAATAAGTTCACGAACTACAGTATAGCCTCTTCTTTGACAATATTCTTGTATTGCATTACCAATATCGCCTATCCTCTTGCCTTCAACAGCTTGCTCAATGCCCAGATAAAGCGATTCTTTGGTAGTCTTCAACAGCGCTAAAACTTCATCACTGACATCCCCAACTCTGAAAGTGTAAGCAGAATCTCCATGAAATCCGTTTTTGTAAGCTCCACAATCTACAGATATTATATCTCCTTCCTGAAGATAAACATCCTCTGAAGGAAATCCGTGAACAATAACCTCATTCACAGAAATACACAGAGTGTAAGGAAATCCATTATAATTTAGAAAAGAGGGAACCGCTCCATAAGAGCGGATAGTCTCTTCTGCAATATCATTAAGATACTTGGTTTTTACTCCGGGTTTAACATAACCGGCTACTTCGCCCAACGCTTTGGCAACGATCTGACCGCTTTCCCGTAGTAAGCCTATTTCTTCTTCTGTCTTTAGATAAATCATTAAGTAAACTTAATAAGCAGCAATGCTTCCGGTTCTTCCTTTAATACGACCAGACTTAAGCAAACCATCATAATGTCTCATCAGCAGATGACTTTCAATTTGTTGTAGTGTATCTAAAACAACACCAACTAAAATCAAAAGAGATGTTCCGCCAAAGAACTGAGCAAATTGAGAATTAATTCCCAAAACGTTTGCAAAAACAGGCATAATAGCTATAAATGCTAAGAATAAAGATCCTGGGAAAGTTATTCTTGACATAATACTATCAAGATATTCAGCTGTTCTTTTACCTGGTTTAATACCGGGTATAAAACCATTATTACGTTTCATTTCTTCAGCCATATTAACAGGATTGATAGTAATAGCTGTATAGAAATATGTGAAAGCAACAACAAGAATACCAAAGATCAGGTTATACCAAAGACCATTCATATTTGTAAGAGCCATACCAAAACTACTTGCAGAAGCAGTATTAGAATAACCAACAAATGCTAAAGGTATAAACATCAAAGCCTGAGCAAAGATGATTGGCATAACTCCGGCAGCATTTACCTTTAATGGAATATACTGACGGGCACCACCGTATTGTTTATTTCCAACTATTCTCTTAGCATATTGTACGGGTACTTTTCTGGTTCCCTGAACTAAAAGAATTGCAAAAATTGTAACAGCTACAAGAAGTACCATTTCAGCTAATAACATAACTAAACCACCGGCAGCAGTTGCTTCAAATCTTGAAATAAACTCCTGCGCAAGTGATTGAGGGAATCTTGCAATAATACCAATTAAAATAATAAATGATATACCATTGCCAATACCCTTATCAGTTATACGTTCTCCCAACCAAAGGGTAAACATACTTCCTGCAGCAAGAATTACCACAGAAGAGATTCTGAACCACATACCTGCAGGTAACGCTGCACCAGCTTGCCCCATCTGTACACTAAGGTTAGCCAGATAAGCAGGACCCTGGAACAAAAGAATAATTACGGTCAGATATCTTGTATATTGGTTCATTTTTCTTCTGCCACTTTCACCTTCTCTTTGAAGCTTTTGAAAATAAGGCATGGTCATACCCAACAACTGCATAACAATAGATGCAGTAATGTAAGGCATAATACCAAGAGCCACTATTGAAGCATTCGAAAAAGCACCTCCGGAAAACATATCGAGTAGTGACATGATACCCTCACGAGTCTGACTTTGTAAAGCAGTCAGAGCAGATGTATCAATACCGGGAAGAACCACAAAGGAACAGAAGCGATATACGGCCACAAATCCTAGTGTGGTTAACAAGCGGTTTCTTAACTCCTCGATTTTCCAGATATTCTTTAAGGTTTGAATAAATTTCATGAGAACGTTTTTTTATCGTTTTATACTGCAAATCAAATTACAACAGCTTTACCACCTACAGCTTCAATTGCTTTTACTGCAGTAGCAGAAAATGCATTTGCTGAAACTTCAAGTTTTGCTGTTAATGTTCCTTTACCAAGAATTTTTACCAGTTGTTTCTCTGATACAAACCCTGCTTCAACAAAGGTAGCAATGTTTATAACTTCTAAACCTTTGTCTTCAGCTAATTTTTGTAAAGTATCAATATTGATTGCTTTATATTCTACGCGATTGAAGTTCTTGAAACCAAATTTTGGCACACGACGTTGCAAAGGCATTTGACCACCTTCAAATCCACGTTTTCTGGAATATCCAGATCTGGATTTGGCACCTTTATGTCCTCTGGTTGATGTGCCACCTAAACCTGAACCCGGTCCACGACCAATTCTTTTTCCGGTTTTAACTGATCCGGTTGCGGGTTTTAAATTACTTAAATTCATAGTTTTTATATTTATTCTACGATTCTCACTAAGTGTTTAACTTTATTCACCATACCTAAAATAGCAGGTGTATTTTCATGCTCAACAATGTTGTTGAGTTTCTTTAGTCCAAGAGCATCAAGAGTCCTTTTCTGTACTTCAGGAGCACCTATGCGACTTTTATATTGCTGAATCTTTATAGTTGCCATGTCTTATATTTTAACCTTTGAATACTTTTTCCAATGAAATACCACGGTTAGCAGCAACCATATTTGCATCACGCAACTCACCTAAAGCAACAATAGTAGCTTTAACAAGGTTATGAGGGTTAGATGAACCTTTTGATTTTGCTAGCACGTCGGTGATACCAACACTTTCTAAAACAGCACGCATAGCACCACCGGCCTTAACCCCGGTACCAGGTGTAGCTGGTTTCAAAAATACCTCTGCACCGCTAAATTTAGCCCATTGTTCATGAGGTATAGTACCCTTTAATACAGGAACCTTAATAAGATTCTTCTTTGCAGCTTCGGCACCTTTAGCAATAGCAGCTGTTACTTCACCTGCTTTACCAAGTCCCCAACCTACAATTCCATCTTCATTTCCTACCACAACAATGGCAGAAAAGCTGAATGCACGTCCTCCTTTTGTTACTTTAGTAACACGATTTATTGCTACCAGTCTGTCTTTCAACTCCAAATCATTGGTAGTCTTAACTCTATTCATTTGTCCTGCCATGTCGATTAAAATTTAAGACCGCCTTTTCTTGCGGCATCAGCAACTTCTTTTATTCTACCATGATACAAGTAGCCGTTACGATCAAATACTACAGAAGTAATACCAGACTCTAAAGCAATTTTACTGATTGCTTCACCAACTTTTGCTGCTTGTTCTTTTTTGTTTACCTTTTCTTCCATCTTTAATGAAGATGCTGAAGCAAGAGTTTTTCCAGTTTTATCATCGATAATCTGTACGTAAATCTGCTTATTGCTTCTGAAAACGGTTAACCTTGGTCTCTCAGCTGTACCTCTTATTTTAGAGCGTATGCCAAGTTTTATTTTAATTCTCCTTGATTCTTTAGTTATCATCTGATTAGTTTTTTGAATGATTACTTCTTACCGGCAGATTTACCAGCTTTTCTGCGAACAATCTCGCCAACAAAGCGAACACCCTTACCTTTATATGGTTCAGGTTTGCGTAATTGACGAATCTTAGCACATACTTGTCCTATCAACTGCTTATCGCAAGATTCGATAATGATCATTGGGTTTTTGTTACGTTCACTCTTTGCTTCGATTTTGATTTCATCTGGCATCACGAAGATGATATTGTGAGTATAACCAAGTGATAAATCCAAAACCTGACCTGTAGCCTGTGCACGATAACCAACACCTACTAATTCAAGTTCTTTACGATAACCAACAGAAACACCGGTTATCATATTGTTTATTAATGAACGATACAGACCGTGGTAAGCACGAAGCTGTTTTTCATCAGATGGTCTTGAAACCTGAATAACACCATCGGTAATACTAATAGTGATTTCAGGATTAATAGCCTGTTTAAGCTCTCCTTTTGGTCCTTTAACGGTTACTATATTATTATCTACAGAAACAGTCACACCGGCAGGAACATTTATTGGTAATTTTCCTATTCTTGACATTTTTCTTTCCTCCTCATTAATAGATGTAACACAATACTTCGCCGCCGAGTTTAAGATCTTTGGCTTCTTTATCGGTCATCACCCCCTTAGAGGTAGACAAAATGGCAATACCAAGTCCGTTCAATACACGGGGCATGTCACGATAACCAACATACTTACGCAAACCCGGTGTTGAAATACGGGTTAACTTTTTAATTGAATTGACCTTGTTTATTGGGTCATATTTGAGGGCTATTTTAATTGAACCCTGAGGACCTTCTTCTACAAACTTGTAATTTAGAATGTAGCCCTTGTCAAAAA
>CAZFUO010000192.1:0-4909 GCA_964522065.1 uncultured Bacteroidales bacterium
TGATAAAATAATGATTTTAAATGACAAAGACACTTTTACTGTTAGTGCGGTTTATAAAACCTTACCTGAAAATATGCATATACAGGTTGACTATATGTTTTCGTGGCAATCTGTTGTTGCAAAGTATCCAAAAACTTACACAAGTTGGGGTGGTGATAATGGGCATACTTACATAAGACTAAAAAAAGGTACAGATTATAAGGCATTTGAAAAAAAAGCGTGTCCGAGAATAATTTCAGATAATTACGCAGATCAGCAAAAGGAATCAGGAGAAAGAGATGAAATTTTTCTTCAGCCGGCCCGAAGTATACATTTAAATTCTGATCTTGAATATGAAACCGAACCTACCGGCAATGGTAAGGCTGTTAACATTTTAATGTATTTTTCAATTTTTCTATTGATTATTGCATGGATTAATCACATCAATATTGAAAATGCTAAGGCAATAGAACGTGCCAGAGAGATTGGAATAAAAAAAACAAATGGCTCGACAAAATCTCAACTTATCAGACAATTCCTGAGTGAATCTGTCTTATTTAATATGTTTTGTTATCTGATTACATTGGTGATTTTTCTGATTATTAATCCCGTCTATAAAGAAATGATAGGTATTGGTAGTGATACAGTTGTTTTTGATCTAACTTTTTGGTTGATTTTCTCTGCAACAGTAATTGCAGGAATTTTCATAGTATCTATATATCCGGCATTTGTATTATCATCATTTAAACCCGTTGAAGTTTTAAAGGGTAAGTTTGTTCACTCCAGACATAGCCTGATATTAAGAAAAACACTTGTAACTTTTCAGTTTATACTTTCAATTGTACTGATTACAGGAACCCTTGTCACATTTAAACAAGTTGACTATTTGATTTCTAAAGATATGGGAGTTGATTACAAGTCAAAACTTGTAATACAATCTCCCCCCAGAGGTCGCTTAGGAAAGGAATATGACGCCAGAATGAATGTTTATCTGGATAAACTAAAGAATAATCCTGCAATAACAAATCTTACTAACACTTCAGATATTCCCGGACAGGAAATCGTAGGCTGGTTTGTAGGATATCCAAAAGGGTCTGACAAAAGAGATAATAATGCATATTTCGGCATTCATTCAGATGCTTCATTTCAAAAATGCTTTGAAATAAAAATACTTGCCGGCAGAACATTTAGATTAGATGACAAACCGGAGTCAAACTATTTGATAATGAATCTTGCAGCCTTAAAAAGAATTGGATATAAGACTCCTCAGGAGGCTGTAAACAAGGTGGTAATTGCGGGTGATAAAGAGTGGACCATAATTGGAGTTTACGATGATTTTCACTATAGGTCTGTTAAAGTAGATGCGGTTCCGACATGTTTTACTCTTAATCCCAAACAAAGAAGGTATGTAGTACTTTGTTTTAATACGAGCAGCAGTACTGAAAGAGAAAATATTAACAGGTATGCAAAAAATATGATGGATGAGATTTTTCCGGGTAGTCCTTATGATTCCTTTTATCTGGAAGAATTTATGAAAGAAGATTTAAAAACTGACAAAACTTTTGTCAGAGTATTTGGGGTCTTTTCTGTTATTGCGCTGATAATAGCATTGATTGGTATTACTGGACTTCTTATGATATTTACTCTTCAGAATATGAAATCATTCGGTATTAGAAAAGTACTGGGTGCTGATGCAAATGATATTTTTTACTATTTATCAAAGCAGTTCTTTATGCAAATGATATTTGCAATCTTAATATCAATGCCATTGGCTTGGTACAGTTTGACAAAATGGATGAGTCAAAACTACGTTTCTCACATCGAATTGAAATTCTGGTATTTTTTGGTACCGGTATTAATAATTTTAGCCACCCTGGCTTTGGTTATGTACAGGATGGCTAATAAAACTTACAAGATGAATGTTATAGATGTAATAAATTATGAATAATACTATTTAATAACAACACCATCCAGCTTTAGCAATTCTTCCGGGACTTTCATTCCAAAGCTTTCTGCTACTGCAGGATTTACAATTATGTTGGTTTTACTTACAAATTCAAATGGGATATTTTCAGGATTTTCACCATCAAAGATTTTCTGAGCAAGTATTACTGCATCTATACCTGCCTGATGGTAATCTCTCGATACGACCATCACAGCACCCTTATCGGCCTGATCGCTTACAAAACCGAAAAATGGCACATTTTTATCACGACAGACTTTAATTACACTTGAAATTGAAGCAGAAGTTAGATTGTCAATAACCTGACATACTACCTGAGAACCCTGAGCAAGCAAAGAATAAGTCGCATCTGTTATATCTGTAGCTGTATTTACCGGAGTAGTGATTAACTTTATACTTGCAGCTGTGGCATACTTTTTCAGATCACTCATATTCTTGACTGAATTGCTTTCACCCGGTGAAAATATTGTACCAATTTTCGTTACGTCCGGTTTCATTATTTTCAGCCATTTTATCATACCTTCGTAATCTCCAAGAGTAGAAATCCCGGTAATATTTGACTGATGAGATTCAAAACTTGTACCTATTCCTGCATCAACAGGATCTGCAACTACGGTGAAAACTATTGGTATATTATTAATTTTTTTTGCCAGCGCCTGTATAGTTGGCGTTGATGTCGCGAAAATAAGATCAGGCTGTTTATTAACCGCCATTTCTATGATAATATTCAAAGTACTCAAATCACCCTGAGCATTTTGAATATCCATTTCAAAATCTTCACCTTCAATCATTCCTATGGCTTTCATTCCATCTTTAATGCCTTGCAATGACAGTTCACTCAATGGAGAATCGTTATACTGTATCAATAAAATCTTCTTTTTTGAATCTGATACATTTCCCGATTTATCATTTAATATAAAAAAAGCAACTGCCAAAATAGCTATTACAACTACTGCCCACAAAATTGTTTTTACTGTATTGTTCATGATTATAAGAGTTTAGGTATTACAAAGGTATTTAAAATACTGACTAAAAGTACATATATTTTTTTCGTAAATTTGTAAACAAATGACAAAATCACAATTATGAGTTTTTCTATAAATGCAGCAAAAAATATTACAGGAATCATTGACTTACCTACATCTAAAAGCATAAGCAATAGAGCACTGATTATCAGAGCTTATTCTCACAATAATATTGAAATCTATAATCTTGCAGATTGTGACGATACTGATGTAATGATAAAAGCCTTGAGTACTGATGACTACCTAAAGAATATAGGTGCTGCAGGTACCTCTATGAGATTTCTTACTGCATTTTTGGCTTTGCAAACCGGGAAATGGGAAATTACAGGTACTGAAAGGATGAAGAACCGTCCTATAAGCGTGCTGGTAGATGCTCTGAATCAACTTGGAGCAAATATAAAATATAAAGAAAAAGAAGGATTTCCACCACTGGAAATAATTGGCAATGAAATTAATGGTGGAAAAATAAACATAAACGGAAACATTAGCAGTCAATATATTTCCGCCTTACTTATGGCCGGACCCTGTATGAGAAACGGTTTAGAAATAACAATTACAGGAAATCTAATCTCCAAACCTTATGCTGAAATGACTCTAAAAATGATGGAGTATTTTGGTATAAGATATGCCTGGAATGGAAATCAGATATTAATTGCCAGACAAGATTATAGATTCAGGCCATTTACTATTGAAGGAGACTGGTCTGCGGCTTCATATTGGTATGAAATACTTAGTTTAGCAGAAAGCGGCAGTTTAAAGTTGAAGGGATTAAAAAAAGACAGTCTTCAGGGAGATTCTAAAATTGCCGATTACTTTGAAAATCTTGGAATCAGAACAACTTACGGAGATGGTTTTGCCGAACTAACAAAGTCGGAAATCTTAACCGGTTTTTTCAGTGCTGACCTCGAAGATCAACCTGACCTCGCGCAAACTATAGTAGTTACTTGTTTGTTAAAGAATATACCTTTTAAAATAACAGGCTTGCAAACATTAAAAATTAAGGAAACCGACAGAATATCAGCATTAATTAATGAAAGCAAAAAGCTGGGATATGTAATAAAAGAACATAACGACAACTCATTGATTTGGGATGGAGAAAGATGTGAAAAAGAAGAATCAATTTCAATTGCTACATATGAAGACCACAGAATGGCAATGTCATTTGCACCGGCATCTTTTAAATATGACAATCTGATTATTGAGCATCCTGAAGTTGTAAGTAAATCTTATCCTGGTTATTGGAAAGATCTGGAAACTTGCGGTTTTGTTATTACAAAAGTTGACTGACATGTGGATATTGATAGTTGCTTTGGTTTTGCTTGGCGTATTCAGCTGGTTAGCAACAAAATACAACTGGTTTAACAGTAATAAGATCTCAGAAGAAAGCAATGAGGTTAAAATCAATGATGATGTTTGTTGTGGCATGCATGAAGTATGTGAAACAGATACTCTTATAAATTATACGTCAAAGGTTGAGTATTATGACGATGAGGAACTTGACGCTTTTAAGGGAAAATCACCCGAAGAATACGAAGACAAAGATCTTGAGTTGTTTGAGTCTGTTTTTTACACTTTAAAACCTCAGGATGTTGCAGGCTGGTTAAGAAGCATGCAAATAAGAGAAATTGAAATACCTCAAAGCATTAAGGAGGAAGCATTGCTTATTGTTGCTGAAAGAAGGCAACTTTAATGCAATAAATTGCTTAAAAATCAGTTTTATATCAAAACCAGGTTAGTGAAGAAAAGATTTCTATATCTTATAGCCTCAACAATGTTGTTGCTGCTTTTCACCACATGTTCAACTCAAAAGAACACGTGGTCGACACGTCATTATCATGAGCTAAACACAAGGTACAATGTTCATTTTAATGGAAATGAGGCCTATAAACAAGGAATAAAGCAGATTAAGAATGGTCATAAGGACGATTTATCCCAACTGCTT
>CAZFUO010000193.1:0-4894 GCA_964522065.1 uncultured Bacteroidales bacterium
CAGTTCATTAATTTCTGCAGCCTCTTTTACTGCAGTATGGTCTTTCCATAATACAAACATTGCATTTGGATTTTCAGCAAATTCAGGTAACATTGCTAAAGGAGTACCCTGGCTATCTGTAAAAACAGGAGTACTACCAGTAGTATCAAAAGCCATTCCTATAACGTTTTCTGCTACTGAAGGATCACATTTTGAAAGTGCTTCCTTTACAGATGCTTCCAGACATTCAATATAGTCTTTTGGGTGCTGGCGATATTGATTAGCAGTCGGCTTGCAATATTTGCCTTCTGCCCAACGAGGATAATATTTTACTGATGAAGCCTGTTCCTCGCCAGTTGTTGCATCAACAATCAATGCGCGACATGAGTCGGAACCATAATCAAGACCTATTACGTACTTTTTCATATTAACGCAAAGCTTTATTCATGAAGTAATAAACCTCATTATTTCTCATATCCTGTTTGAAGTTGCGTATTGTTGTATCTTTGTCAATAACAAGCATTTCAATATCTGCAATCTCAGCATAATCTTCCATATATTCTTTTGTAAGGGCAAAAGAGAAACTTGAGTGGTGTGTTCCACCAGCAAGTATCCATGCTCCGGCACCAACTTCAAAATTTGGTTGTGGTATCCATAATGCACAAGCTACAGGTAATTTTGGTAAAGCCTTAGCTTTCTTAACATCAACATCATTTACTATCATGCGGAATCTGTTACCCATATCAACAATAGTACATGCAATACCTTCACCATCGTGAGCCTGGAATACCAAACGAGCACAGGTACCTGAATCGCCAATACCTAAATAGTGAACTTCTACTCTTGGTTTTTTAGCAGCTATGCTTGGATTAATTTCCAACATATGTGATTGTAAGATTGAGCTGTTTTTTCCATCAAAGTTCAGAGTATAATCTTCAAGGAATGAGCATCCACCCGGTAAGCCAAGACCCATAACATACATAGTACGGCAAAGTGCAGCTGTCTTCCAGTCACCTTCGGCACCAAAACCATAGCCTTCTGCCATAAGTCTCTGAGACGCAAAACCCATAAGCTGATTCATTCCTTCTAGTTCATCAAAGCTGGTTGTAAATGCTTTAGCTCCCTTAGCTTCAAGGAAGCGACGTAAACCAATTTCCTGAGCAGCAGCATCACGTACAAAACTGTGGAATTCACCACCTTTTGCAGCATTAGGTGCAAATTCATATATTTCTTCGTAATGAGCTACAAGAGTATCAATTTCAGCTTCAGTTACAGCCTTAACATAAGGAACAAGCTTGGCAATAGGTGCGTTATCAACATGATAACCCAATCTCATTTCTGCTTCTACTTTATCACCGTCGGTTACGGCAACATTATTCATATTGTCTCCAAAACGAATAATTCTCATATTCTGAGCATCAGCCCATGCAGCAGATACTCTCATCCAAACGGCAATCTTTTCGTGAGTTGACTTATCTTTCCAATATCCAACAACAACTTTTCTTGGTTTACGCAATCTGCTGGTGATAAAACCAAACTCTCTGTCACCATGCGCACTTTGATTTAGATTCATAAAATCCATATCCATTGTTTCCCAAGGAATTTGCTCATTGTACTGAGTATGCAAATGCAGAAGAGGTTTTTTGTAATCCATCAAACCATGTATCCACATTTTAGCTGGTGAAAAAGTATGCATCCAAGTAATTACACCAATACATTTTGTATCTGCATTTGCTGCCCTGAAAGCTGCAGAAACCTCTGTAGAAGAGTTAACTGTACCTTTATAAACAACTTTTACAGGCAAATTTCCGGATTCATTTAATCCTTTTACCATTTCATTAGAATGGGCATCTACAGATACCACTGCGTCACCACCATAAAGCAATTGTGCTCCGGTGATGAACCAAACTTCAAGATCGTTGTACTGCATAATAATATTATTTATATTTTAATAGTTTATTTATTGACCGTAATAAGCACCAGGGCCATGTTTACGATAAAAATGTTTTTGTATTAGATTCTGGTTCATATCCAGATTAGGATTTACTGTAAATGCGATATAAGCCATTTTTGCAACTTGTTCCATTACAACAGCATTGTGAACAGCATCAGAAGCATCTTTTCCCCATGAGAACGGACCATGATTTTTTACCAGAACTCCGGGTACATGATTGGGATTAATATCTTTAAATCTCTCAATAATTACGTTTCCGGTTTCAAGCTCGTACTCACCTCCAAGAACTTCTTTTTCAGTCATATCTCTGGTGCAAGGTATCTCCTGACTGAAATAATCGGCATGTGTGGTTCCGATATTGGGAATATCTTTACCTGCCTGTGCCCAGGCTGTAGCATAAGTAGAATGAGTATGCACTACTCCACCTATTTCAGGGAAAGCTTTATATAAGGCCAAATGAGTTGCTGTATCTGAAGATGGCTTTAACTTACCTTCAAGAACTTTACCATCTAAATCTATTATAACCATATCTTCAGCTTTCATTTCATCGTATGAAACACCTGAAGGCTTAATTAAAACTATACCTTTTTCTCTGTCGATTGCACTTACATTGCCCCAGGTAAAAATGACCAAACCGTGATGCACCAGTTCCAGGTTAGCTTTAAAAACCTTTTCTCTAAGTAATTCTATTTCCATTTTCATTTTAATTGTAAAAAATACACTTTTTTTGTCAGAATACAAAAATTCACACTATAAACATACAAAAAAAATTTGATTATAGTGTGAATGAAAATCCTTCAAGTATAGCTTTTTCGTAAAGCTCACGATTGAAAGTGTACAAATAAGCACCACGCTTTGAGCAACTTTTATCTTTTTCTTCAGATTTTTCAAGAAAATCCATAGTCTGAATTTTCTTTCTGAAATTTCTTTTATCGATTGTCCTGCCGTAAATTGCTTCGTAAAGTGACTGTAGTTGAGGAACCGTGAATTTCTCAGATAACAAATTAAAACCTACCGGTTCAGTAGATGCTTTACGACGTAACC
The DNA here is from genome assembly GCA_964522065.1 of uncultured Bacteroidales bacterium. Lineage (GTDB taxonomy): Bacteria > Bacteroidota > Bacteroidia > Bacteroidales > UBA1402 > UBA8389. The sequence continues at coordinate 2,978 of CAZFUO010000193.1, forward strand.
TAGCCAAGGCAGATTTGACCATATCATCATGGTCAAAAATAAGTTTTGGAAGATCGTTTATATTTCTCCAATAAGCGTTGTGTTTTTGTACTAATTCCCTGTTGTAGTCTTCTACATTTACCAGAGCATAAAAAGCAACAGACATTACTCTTTCTCCGGGATCTCTGCTTTCAGAACTAAAAATCCTTAGCTGTTCCATATAAAGCTGATTTAGTCCTGTTAGTGTGGAAAGCACTCTTGCAGCTGCCTCTTCAGCACTTTCATTATCAGAAATAAAACCACCGGGTAATGACCAACTGCCTTTGGCAGGCTCCATATTTCTCTTTAACAGAAGAAGATTTAATTCTCCATCAGAAAAGCCAAATATGATGCAGTCCACTGCAACATAGAACTTCGAATATTCCTTATAGTACTGTTGAGTCATTTTTATATTATGTGAAGATTCGCGACCGGATAATTACCGGCCGCGATCTCACTTTAGTTTATTTATTTACCAGAAGAATGCGTATAAAGCAGCAATAATAACTACAATACCCATAGCACCCAGGAAGAAGCCTGAATCTGTTTTAAACAATGAAGGATTAAATTCATATGATTTAGCATCCATTTTTGGAGAACTTGCATTTGTAAACATAATAATTGAAAGGAATGCAAGCATAAATACCATCATAAATATTGAGTCAAATCCAAGATTTTTCAAACTCATGCCAAACAAGTCAGTTCCAAAGATTACTCCGGCAACAAGACAAATTGCAGCTAATATTGCAAAACCCCAACCAGCTTTTTTAAGCTTAGATGTATTTTCAGGAGTAAGTTCACTTGCCTTAATCTGATTCTTATCAGTTAATGTAAGTACAACTGCCATTGTGATTAATACCATACACACATATCCCATTCTCATAATAAATGGAAGATCAGGTAAAGCAATCTTCATTATAATACCTACAGGAATAGTAGCTATTGTTGTCCACAATGCAGAACGGTTGGTTGCTCTCTTCCAGAGTAAACCCATACCAAAGACAACAACTACACCCGGATAAATAAATCCTGTGAATTCCTGAATATACTGGAATGCCTGGTCAAGACCACCTAAAAGCGGTTTAGCAGCAATAGCAGCAATAATCAAAGCACCAAGAGCAGTATAACGACCTATTTTTACAAGTTGTTGTTCTGAAGCATCTTTATTAATCAATGTCTTATAAATGTCTAATGTAAAAATAGTTGAAGTTGAATTTAGCATAGAAGCCAGAGATGAAACAACAGCAGCAACTAAAGCAGCAAAAGCAAGACCTCTGATACCAACAGGTGCAAAATTTCTCAACAACCATGGATATGCCTGGTCAGCTTTGTCAATTGTTCCTGAAAGTGTAGCATGCAAATTAGCAAATTCACCCTGATTTGTAAACATTACATATGCTGTAATACCGGGAACTACGACAATAATAGGGATAAGAATTTTTAAGAAACCTGCAAAAATCAAACCTTTCTTAGCTTCCTGAAGATTTTTTGCAGCCAGACCTTTTTGTATAATGTATTGATTGAAACCCCAGTAACCAAGGTTAGTCAACCACATTGCACCAAAGATTACTGCAAGTCCGGGAAGTTCTTTAAATCTTTCTCCATCGACATTCTGATCAATAATCATACTGAAATGTAAATCACCGGGAGTTTCTCTTACCTTAGCAAGAACAACTTTAAAACCTTCCAAAGCACTATTTGCATCACCGCTAACTGCTGATAATGCAAACCATGCAGTGATAAGACCACCACCAACAAGGAATACAACCTGAAGAACATCGGTCAAAGCTACAGATTTCAAACCACCCCAAATTGAATAGATACCTGCAAAAACAAACAAACCTATCATACCATACATAATGGGCACATCAAGAATTTGTTCCATTGCCAAAGCACCTA
>CAZFUO010000194.1:0-4806 GCA_964522065.1 uncultured Bacteroidales bacterium
AATCAGTATTCTGTTTTTTAAAATAGGCTTTTGCTGTCCATATTTCCAGAAGAGTTATAGCCTCGATTATTTCTTCAGCAGTATCAGGTGCATATGCATCAAACTCAATTTTCTGAGTTTTGTGTATTCTTTTGTCTCTCTGTTGGTATTTTGATGAGTTTCTGGCTAATGCATACATATTGTACATCCACCAGAATGCAGGCATAACTTCCAGCTCATCTTTTGAAACATTATTATTAATAAGTGAAAAAGGTAGCATTATATGCATCTCTGAAGGGTAATCAGCTTTTGAGAGCAAAGTGAATGAAGCAAACCTGCAGGAATGTTTAACGCTTGTACATAATCCCGGCCAGAAACCGCGACCCGCCTGTATTTCGTTGTCATTCGAACGGCTGTTGTGGTTTGAACCCATAGTTGCACCGGCGGCAAGATTGCTTTGTCCCATAACGATTGCAGCTACGAGGAATGAGTTGTTGTGATGTTGTTCGTGAGCAGGAAAAATAAGGTTATTTAGTACTTCGCAACATGAAATTGTTGAGTTGTCACCGAGGAATGAATTAATAAGTCTTGCTCCGTATTTCAGGCTCGAATTGTTTCCGAGAATAAATCTTACGGCAATGCAATTATAGAATATATGGCAACCATAGCCAACTATACCATTAACCAGAACCACACCTTCGCCAATTTGTGTTGGCTCTTTTTCTGATGAGTTTATTGTGACGTTTTTAAGTTTACTTGCTCCTTTAATATAAGTGTGTGATCCGATTTTTGCATCTTTAATGATGCTTGAATTTTTAATAACGCAGCTGTTGCCCGTGGTTCCGAAATAACCTCTGCGGCTATCAATGCTTTTTTGGGTGATATCTTTAAGCATTGTTTGAAGAGGCTGATCTTCAATATATTTTGCCCAAAGGTATGCGTCTGCGGTAATCATACCGTCAAATGGTAAAACTTTCCTGCATCCGGTTTCGTTCATAAGTTCCAGCCAGGTTCTTACGTTTTCAGGTTCTCCATCTTTTACTATGCCATTTCCAAACTTGGCATGGTCGGTGGTGTTCATTTCCTGAATGTTGAAAAGAATGGAGTTGTTGCCAATTATATAATGTGCCAGATAATGTACATCATGTATCGCAACATCATTACCGATGTCGCATGAAATAATTAAACTGTTAGTAATACCTGCAGGCACTCTAAGGTCGTGATGTTGTAAAATGACATTGCGGACACTTCCAATTCTTACAAGTCCGTAGAACTTATTGTTTTTGATCATTTTGGGATCAAACTGGTCAGTTACAAGTATATTGTCCCAGTTGTGTGCTGTATTGTCGTTTTTTACAAGCCTTTCGACCTCGTCAGAATGGAGGTTTCTCCAGCCACCTTCAGGTGCAAATACCTGCTGGTCTCTCAGGTAATTTTCGTTTTTACCTTCGGGAATGTATTCGGGGCTAATGAAATGGTTTCCCATTGTTTCTGCAGGGAGTATAGTAACTCTGTCCATAGTATCAGATTTAGTTATGAAAAAACACCGTCAAAAGTAAAAAAAGATTTTAAACTATCTATAAAACAATTACTCTTTTAAGATAATCATTCGATTATTTTATCTGCTTTGTAAGTTATTGTATCTGATATGATTAATCCTTGCTCTAATGATGCTTTTTTATTGATAATCAGTGAGTATTTGCTTATAGGTGTAATTTTATCATCGCTGTTAATGACCTGGCCTTTTAGTATTTTTACTGCCTTTAAACCAGCGTCATAGCCCCAGTCAGTATAACTAGCCCCAAAGCCTACTGCGGCTCCTTTTTCGGCATTCATAGGCTCTGTAACAATAAGCGGAATGTCGTTTTCTCCTGCAAGTTTACCCAAAACGCCCTGCCCAAGATTAACTACATTGTCAGCCCCAACAATAATGGCTTCTACGTTTTTATCTTTAAGGTAATTTCCAGCTATCAGAATATCGTTAGAGCTGTTTACACTTGTTGTAACTACTTCAATATTCATCTTTTTAAATTGATCAATTAGCTTTTTTGCTGAAAACTCCGCATTTCTTTCTGTGTTGTTGTATGGCAAACCTACTTTTTTGAGCCCGGGAATAAGATTAATTGTAAGGTTAACAAATTTTTCTGCATCAAATGGATCGTAAACGCCGTAGATGTTATCTCCAATATTTTTTAATCCCATGTCTTCTGGTGAAAAGGCCACTGTAAATACAACAGGTATATCTTTAACCATTTGACTTGCTGCCATCATACAGGGAGTGGAGTTTGTTATAATAATATCGGCGTTTTGAGATATAAGGCTTTGCAAAATGCTGGGGATAAGTGATATATCTCCTTGTGCATTGTTGTCGAGTATTTTAACATTTTCTCCATCAATAAATCCGGAATCTTTCAGGGCTTTTAAAACGCCTTCTTTTGCAAAATCAAGCGAAGGGTCTTGTGCAATTTGTACATAACCGATTTTAATAACGTCTTGCTTTCCGTTGCAGGAAAACATTACAAACAGACTTATAGTCAATAAAAGGAAGCTGATTGTTTTCATGGCTGCATTATTTTAGACATTAATATTTTGACGCCTTCAACTGCGTTTTTTCTTATTATCTCACATTCTTTTCTCACTTGCCTGCCTACCTCGTTGGGGTCTATCATGAAAAATTTACAACCGGCAGGAGCGTAGTCTACCAATCCGGCAGCAGGGTAAACATTTAATGAAGTGCCTATCACTACAAAAATATCTGCTTCTGAAGTTATCTTCTCTGCTCTTGTCATCTCCGGAACCGCTTCGCCAAACCACACTATATATGGTCTGAGCTGTGATTTGTCGCCTGCGGTTTCGCCGATATTGATATCATTGTAGCCAATGTCAACAATGTGGGTTTTGTCAATGCTGCTACAGGCTTTTGTTAACTCTCCGTGCAAATGAATAATGTTTTTACTCCCGGCCCGTTCGTGCAAGTCGTCAACATTTTGCGTGATAATGTACACATCGTATCTATCTTGAAGCTTTGCCAATCCATAATGTGCTTCATTTGGCGAAACCGCTAAAAGCTGGCGTCTTCTCTCGTTGTAAAAGTCAATTACCAAAGCCGGATTTTTGTACCAACCTTCAATGCTGGCAACATCCATAACATTATGATTTTCCCAAAGTCCGCCTGAATCTCTGAAAGTTTTAATACCGCTTTCGGCGCTTATGCCTGATCCGGTTAATATCACTAGTTTTTGCATACAAAAGTTGATATAATAACCACTAAAAGTACAAATAATTTTTTTACCTTTGTGCCCATATTAGGTATAGTTGTAAATAGGTATAGTTGTTAAAAAGATTGTTATGTTAGAAAAAACCTGGCGTTGGTTCGGTAAAAACGATCCGATCACGCTTTCAATGTTAAGACAAATAGGTGTCGAGGGCATTGTCACAGCCCTTCACGAAGTTCCCAACGGTGAAATCTGGACAGTAGAAAAAATTCAGGACCTTAAAGATTATATTGAATCTTATGGGTTGCGCTGGTCTGTAGTTGAAAGTCTTCCTGTTTCGGAAGCTATCAAATATGCAGGACCTGAACGCGATGCTCTGATTGAAAACTACAAGGTTAGTTTGAAAAATCTTGGCAAGTGTGGTGTAAATACTGTTTGTTACAATTTTATGCCGGTTTTAGACTGGGCAAGAACTGACCTGGAATATCCTTTCGAAAACGGAACTACAAGTCTTTATTTTGACTGGGCTGAATTTGCTTACTTTGATATTTATGTATTGAAGAGAGAAGGTGCCCGTAACGATTACAGAGCAGATGTACTTGAAAGAGTAGAGGCTTTGGCTGCAAATGCAACTGAAGAACTAAACAAGAAATTAGTAGATAATATAATTATAAAGACTCAGGGTTTTGTTAACGGTGCAATTACCGGTAAAGAAGCAGATCCACTTGAAGCATTCAGAAGTTTCCTTAAAAGATTTGAAGGTATAGACAAAAATCAGTTGAGAGAAAACCTTCGTTACTTTTTAGATGCAGTTATGCCTGCATGTGAAGAAGCTGGTGTGAATATGTGTATACACCCTGATGATCCTCCCTATCCGATTTTAGGATTGCCAAGAATTGTGACTTGTGCTGAAGATATCGAATGGTTGTTAAATGCAGTTGACAACACTCACAGTGGTTTGACATTTTGTGCAGGATCACTAAGTGCCGGAGCTCATAACGATGTTCCTGCAATGGCAGCAGCTTTTGCAAACAGAGTATATTTTGCTCACCTGCGCAGTTGTGAAGTGTTGCCAAACCTTAACTTTGTTGAGGCTCCTCATTTGGCAGGTCGCGCTAATCTTATTGAATTAACACGTATTTTTGAACGTGAAAACCGTCTTATACCTATGAGGGTTGACCATGCTCCGACTATGCTTGGAGATGATGAGAAACCATACAATGCCGGATATTCATTCTTTGGTCGCATGTTAGCTCTGGGTCAGATGGAGGGTGTTATGGCAGTAGTTAGAAATGAAATGGCAGAAAGCAAGAAAGTAAACGGTAATGTTTTTTTTTCGAACGCTGAAATGTCAGTAAGATAAAAAATCTGATACTGTAAACGCAAAAAGGGCTTTCGGGTAATTATCCGGAGGCTCTTTTTTTTAGTGATTAGTTTTTAGTGATTAGTTTTTAGTGGGATGGAACATTGTTTCCATCTAATTTCTAAGTACTTGTAAGTGCTTTAAAGCTGCATGCTACAACTGAAAAAGTTTATACTTATAGTTGAAGAAGTTTATACTTATAGTTGAAGAAGTTTATACTTATAGTTGAAGAAGTTTATACTTATAGTT
>CAZFUO010000195.1:0-4799 GCA_964522065.1 uncultured Bacteroidales bacterium
CCGGTTGCTGGTTGAAAAAGGGTAAAAATGAGGTAATTGTATTTGATATACTCGGACCTGAAAAAAATGTACTTGCTGGTTTAAGGCAACCAATTTTAGATATGTTGAGGATTCCTGAGCCTGTTACACATCGTAAAGGTGGTCAAAATCTTAATCTTGATAATGAAAAGCCTGTTGTAACAGGAAGTTTTGAGAAGGGAAATGGATGGCAAACTATTAAGCTAAATACACCGATTACAGCAAGATATATATGTATTGAAGCCTTAAATTCTCACGGTAATGACAAGTATGCCGCAATTGCAGAGCTTGAGGTACTTGATAGTAATGGTAAAAAGATTTCACGTGAAATCTGGAAGGTTGTTTATGCAGATAGCGAAGAAACCGCTGATGCAAATAATACTGCAGATAAGGTTTTTGATTTGCAGGAATCTACTTATTGGCATACAGCATATTCTTTGACTCAGCCTGATTACCCGCATCATCTTGTGATAGATCTCGGAAAAGAACAAGTTATAAGTGGTGTGATGTATTTGCCTAGAGCTGAGCTAAATAAGCCAGGCATGATTAAAGATTACAAGTTATATATTAAGACTACTCCATTTAATATGTAATTTTTTCTCAAAAATATTTGTGTATTTAAATTATATCGTTCATCTTTGTATCGTCAACCGATATAAAGGTGGGCGATATATTGTTTTACGATATAAATAATTCTTATGAATAACAATCAGAATGTAGTTCTAACAGAAGCTGTCTATTATATTTTATTAGTGCTTCACAATCCATTACACGGATATGGAATCATGCAGGAGACTCATAGAATGAGCAATGGCAGACTTAAACTGTCAGCAGGTACTCTTTACGGCGCTATTTCAGCTATGCTCGAAAAGGGGTGGATAAAATCTCTTCAGGGTGAAGAAGATAGCCGAAAAAAAGAGTATGAAATAACTCCACTTGGAAAAGATGTTGTCAAGTCAGAGCTTAACAGGCTGGAAGAACTGGTTAAAAACGGAAAAGAAATCATTAAATAGTGTTTATTATGAAAAAGACAATCAGAAGAGTATTTTTTATTTGGGAGTATGAGAAAGAAGAAAATTGGCTAAATGAAATGTCCGGGCAGGGTTGGCAACTCGAATGGGCAAGTATTTTTAAGTATGTTTTTGTGAAAGGTGAGCCTGGGGAATATGTTTACAGACTGGAGTTATTGGAAAAAAAGACTTCAACAGAAGAAAGCAGTTCCTATCTTAATTTTCTTAAAGAAACCGGTGTTGAGCTGGTTGGCGAATGCCGTAACTGGATTTACCTGAGGAGTAAAGCAGCAGATGGAGGTTTTGAACCTTCAAACAAGACTCTTTATCAGTTAACTCATCTTATGAAGATACAAGATTTTCTGAATAAATTCAAGAATGGTCTTATTCCGATGATTGCGGTTTCTTTTATTGGTATTCTTGCGTTGGAAGAATTTTCCGGTATAAGGATTGTTGACTTTTTTCGTGGGTTTTGCACAGGGATTGGTATATCTGGCTCATTCGTGGCTTTGGCCTTTATGCCATTGATTAAAAAGAATGATAAAAAGATAAAGGATGCAATTAAGGAATTATATACCTGTGAATAATATTAGCTATATTCGTGTTTTAGAAATATAATTAAGATGAAAAAATACGTATTTGTTTTAATGGCGTTATGCATTGTTTTGAGTGCTCATTCTAAAAAGAAAAGCAATTATAGCAGTTATTTATTTGTTTATTTTTCTAATAATAGTCCTGACGGTGAGCAGGTAAGGTATGCTGTAAGTGATGATGGTTTTAATTATAAAGCCTTAAATAGTGGAAAACCTGTAATAAGTTCTGATAATATTGCAATTAAAAAAGGTGTTCGCGATCCACATATTCTTAGATCTAAAGATGGTAAAACTTTCTATATGGTACTTACCGATATGCGATCTTCAGAAGGTTGGCAGAGTAATGACGGTATCATTTTAATGAAAAGTAAAGATCTGATAAACTGGGAACATACAGCAATAGATTTTCCAACGCGTTTTCCTGGCCTTGCCGGATTTGACAAGGCAAATTTGCATGCCGTTTGGGCTCCACAAACAATATGGGATGAGAAAGAACAGAAATATATGATTTATTATTCTATTGGACGACATGATTGGGAATACCCGGTTGGTAATAGATTTCAGCCATATTTCAAAATATTTTACTCTTATGCAAATAAAGATTTTACAGATATAACAGAGCCCAGGTTGCTATTTGATTTTGGTTCAGCATCTATTGACGGTGATATTGTTTATGATTCTAAAAACAAAGAATATGTTCTTTTCTTTAAAGATGAAGGATTAAGAACAAATAATAATGGATTTCAAACAAATAATGGAGTATTAAGGGCAACATGTAAAGATATTACCGGACCGTACAAAGTAGAATATAAGCATCTGAATGTTAAGGGAGAATCGCCGGTAGAAGGTTCAAGTGTATTTCCTTTAATTAATAGTGATGAATTTATCCTGATGTACGATTGTTATATTAAAGGCTATTATCAATTTTGCAAAAGTAATGATTTGAAGAACTTTGAATTTGTTCAAAATACTAAAACCAGTGGTAATTTTACTCCCCGACATGGTTCGGTTATTCATATAACTAAAAAGGAGAGAAAGAGACTTGAGTCTGTTTTTCCTGATAAATGATTTATGCTTAAAATATTTCCAGACAAGTATGACGGTATTATAATTGATGAAGCAACTTTACCAGATTATAAATCAGAATTTAGAGAAGAGATTATTGAAGTTATTAATAGATCTGAAAAAAAGAATCTGATTTGGGTAAAAATAGCTATTGAGAAATCGGAATTAATACCTGTGTTGGTTGAGTATGGTTTTGTTTTTCATCATTGTGATGAAACTTCTGTTACTTTAGTAAGAAGGCAAAATCCATCAGCAAATCTTCCTACAACAAAGAATTATATTGCAGGAGTAGGCGCAATAGTAATTGATAATGGTAAAATACTGGCAATAAAAGACCGTTTCTTTAAAGGTTACAAACTTCCCGGGGGGCACATAGATAAAAATGAGTCTTTTAAGGATGCTCTTGTCAGAGAGGTTTTTGAAGAAACCGGTGTCAATGTAGAGTTTGAGTCTGTTTCAGGATTCGGGCATTTTAAGAATGGCCAGTTTGGAGAGTCAAATCTATATTTCGTTTGTACAGCCCGTCCGTTATCAAGTGAAATTACAATTCACGATTTATCAGAAGTTATTGAAGCTGCATGGGTTGATATTGAAGATTTTCTGAATTCTGAAGATGTGAACAATTTTAATAAAAGTGTCGTTAATTCAGTTATTACCAATAATGAATTGAAAATGATTGACCGAAAAGTAAAATTGAAGGTTACCGACGGAGAAGTCTTTTTTTAAGCGAATCTTTATAAATTTTCAGATATGGACGAACTCTTAGCTATTTTAAAAGTAAGATTTGAAGAAAATCGTCACAGGCATGCTGATGTTAACTGGGAAGATGTAATAATTAAACTAAAGTCTAATCCAGAAAAATTAGACTCATTAAGCAAAATGGAGCTTACAGGTGGAGAACCTGATGTAATAGGTTATGATGCCCAGAAAAGCGAATTTTTATTTGTTGACTGCTCTGCAGAGACACCAAAAGGTAGAAGAAGTGTTTGTTACGACAGAGAAGCTCTGGAGGGCAGAAAGGATTTTCCACCAGAAACTTCTGCAATAGATATGGCTAAAGATATGGGTATTGAGATTTTAGATGAATATCACTACCGTTTACTGCAAAGTACAGGAGAGTATGATAAAAAAACTTCAAGCTGGATTAAGACACCAGTTAATATCAGAGAACTTGGAGGTGCTTTATTTGCCGACTATAGATATAAAACTGTTTTTGTTTATCATAATGGTGCATCATCATACTATGCTGTACGAGGCTTTCGTGGTATTTTAAGAGTATAAAATGAATTGGATAATATTAATTATTGCAGGCTTTTTTGAAGTTGCTTTTGCTTTTTGTTTGGGAAAAGCAAAGGAAGCAGTTGGAAAAGAAATGTATATGTGGTATCTTGGATTTTTTATTGCATTGACCCTGAGTATGATATTGTTGGTGAAAGCAACAAAAACGTTACCTATAGGTACCGCTTATGCAGTGTGGACGGGTATTGGTGCAGTCGGAACTGTACTCGTTGGCATCTTTGTTTTTAAAGAGCCGGCCACATTTTTAAGAATATTTTTTTTAACAACTTTAATTTGCTCAATAATTGGTCTGAAGATAGTATCTAACTAATACCATATTTCTATGCTTGACAATATTATAAATTTTAGCATAAGGAACAAGCTAATAATTATACTGTTTACGCTTACAGTTGCAGCATTTGGTATTTATGCAGTTTTCAATATATCTGTCGGAGCGGTTCCTGATATTACAAACAATCAGGTTCAGGTAATTACAACATCCGGAAATCTTTCTACGCAGGAAATTGAGCAATTTATTACCGCTCCTGTAGAAATGGAAATGGCAAATCTACCCGGAGTCAAAGAAATCAGATCAATATCTAAATTTGGAATTTCTTTGGTAACAATTGTTTTTGAAGAAAGTCTTGGCACCTATCTTCCAAGACAACTTATTTCTGAAAAAATTAAAAGCGCTGTTGCCAAAATACCTGAAGGTTTTGGTGAACCTGAGATGGGTCCAATTACTACCGGGTTAGGTGAGATTTACCAATATACTCTTGAGGTAGATAGTGGTTATGAAGATAGGTATAGCGCATCTGAATTAAGGACAATTCAG
>CAZFUO010000196.1:0-4759 GCA_964522065.1 uncultured Bacteroidales bacterium
CATGAACATGCAACAGATTTACAAAAACAGGTTAACACTTTTAATGATGGCTATTTTATTGATGGCTCTCCTATGAAGATTAAGGGTAAACCTTTCTCTTATGGCATGGCGTGTTATCCTGAAAAGCATGAAGAGGCTCCAAATCTGAAATCTGATATTTTTTGGGCAAAGCAAAAAGTAGATGCAGGTGCGGATTATCTTGTTACGCAGATGTTTTTTGACAACAAAAAATATTTTGATTTTGTTGATGCATGCAGAAATGAGGGCATAAATATTCCGATTATACCTGGACTTAAGCCAATTACTTTTGCAAATCAAATGACTGTATTACCAAAGATTTTTCATGTCGACCTGCCTGAAGAATTTTCAAACGAGCTTTCAAAATGCAAGAATGATGCCGAGGCTGCAATAGTTGGCATAGAATGGTGTACTAAACAGGCCAGGGAACTAATTGCACACAATATACCCAGTTTACACTTTTATTCATTTATGGCTACTGAAAGCGTTAGAAAAGTCGCTGAGAATATTTATTGATCATTATTAAGACTGTCGAAAATTGCGAAAAGCTCTTCGACAGTCTCTGATCTTAGCATTGCAATTCTTGTGTCTCTGAAATTTGGTATTCCTTTAAACAAAGGTGTAGCTGCCAGATGCCTGCGAATATGAATTATCCCACGTCTTTCATCTATTCTTCGCACACTGTCCAGAACCTGTTGTTTTATTATATCCATTTTTTGATTAAACGTAAAAGGAGCCACTTCCTTTCCTGTTTTAAGATAGCTTCCTATCTCCTCAAATATCCAGGGCCTGCCAATACTGCCTCTGCCAATCATTACAGCATCAACACCGGTTTCGTCAAATCTTCTTCTACAAACCTCAGGACTTGTTATATCGCCGTTTCCAATAATTGGTATATGCATTCTCTGATTATTTTTAACCTCACCAATCAGAGTCCAGTCAGCTTCGCCAGTGTACATTTGAGCTCTTGTTCTACCATGAATAGCAAGTGCCTTTATACCGCAATCCTGTAAGGACTCTGCTAAATCAACAATTATTTTAGAGTCGTTATCCCATCCAAGTCTTGTTTTTGCTGTAACAGGTATTTTAACTGAATCAACAACAGCCTTGGTAATCTCAAGCATTTTTGGCACATCTCTCAATAATCCGGCTCCGGCCCCTTTACCCGCTACTTTTTTTACAGGACATCCAAAATTTATATCAATTACATCAGGATTTGCCTCCTCACAGATTTTTGCTGCTTCAGCCATCGAAACCGCATCTCTACCATATATTTGAATAGCAACAGGCCTTTCTTCATCTAAAATATGTAACTTTTGCTTTGTCTTATTCACATGCCTTATAAGGGCATCAGACGAAACAAATTCTGTGTAAACCATGTTTGCACCAAATTTCTTACACATCATACGAAATGCAATATCAGTAACATCCTCCATTGGTGCAAGCAAAAGGGGTTCTTTACCCAGGTCAAGATTTCCAATCTTCATTGATCAACGTTTTAAGCTACAAAATTATCCAATTTTATGTAATTGAGAGAGATTGCCCGTAATTTAGTACTTTTGCAGGCTAAAACTTTATGTTATATATGTCAAATAAAAATACTATCAGACGGGAAAATTACGAAATAATGGCACCTGCAGGTTCTTTCGACTCACTAACAGCAGCTATAAAAGCAGGTGCAGATTCGGTTTATTTCGGAATTGAAAACCTCAATATGAGGTCGCGTTCTTCAAATAACTTTACAATTCAAAATCTACATGAAATTGCAGAGATATGCAGAAAGAACAATGTAAAAAGTTATCTTACTGTAAACACTGTTCTTTATGATGGCGATCTTCAGCTAATGAGAAAAATAGTGGAGGCTGCAAAAGAAGCTAACATTTCTGCTATAATTGCAGCAGATGTTGCTGTAATGTCGTATGCAAGAGAACTTGGAGTTGAAATTCACTTATCAACACAACTTAATATATCAAATATTGAGGCTCTTAAGTTTTACTCAATTTTCGCCGATGTTGTTGTATTAGCAAGAGAATTAAATCTTGATCAGGTTGCTGAAATTTATAATGAAATAATTAAACAGAATATAAAAGGACCAAAAGGCGAACTTGTAAGAATAGAAATGTTTTGTCATGGCGCTTTATGTATGGCAGTATCTGGTAAGTGCTATTTGAGTCTTCACGAGTATGGAGCCTCAGCAAACAGAGGATCGTGCTATCAGATTTGCAGAAGAGGTTACACTGTTAAAGATAAAGACTCGGAAGTTGAACTTGATATCGATAACGAATATATAATGTCTCCAAAAGATTTAAAAACCATTCACTTTATGAATAAGATGATGGATGCCGGAGTCAGAGTGTTTAAAATTGAAGGAAGAGCAAGAGGCCCGGAATATGTAAAAACGGTAGTAACATGCTACAGAGAAGCTATCGAATCAAACCTTAAAGGTGATTTCAACGCTGAGAAAATAGCTGATTGGGATAAGAGATTATCCACTGTTTTCAACAGAGGATTTTGGAATGGATACTATCTTGGACAAAGGCTTGGTGAATGGACTCATGAATATGGATCGTCAGCAACAAAGAAAAAAGTTTTACTGGGCAAAGGCATAAAATACTTTTCAAAACAAAAAGTAGCAGAATTTTTACTTGAAAGCGGACAGTTGTCAGTTGGTGACGAAATTTTAATAACTGGGCCAACAACTGGTGCTGTAGAAACCATTGTAGAAGAGATAAGGGTAGAATTATTACCTGTTGATAAAGCAGTAAAAGGTCAGAGTATTTCTATTCCGGTTCCTGAGAAAATAAGACCCTCAGATAAATTATACAAAATTATTAATATTTAATTTGCGTTAATATATTATTTATATATCTTTGCATTAAGAAAGAAACAATGGAGCAGTACAGTTTAAATTTTAAAGTCAGAGATTACGAATGCGATTTGCAGGGTATTGTTAATAATGCAAATTATCAGCACTATCTTGAACACGCCAGACATGAGTTTTTAATTACTAAAGGTCTGAGCTTTTCAAAGATGCACGATGAAGGAATTGACTTTGTTGTAGCAAGAATAGAGATGGCATTTAAAACACCTCTTAAAAGCGGAGATGAATTTTATGTCTCTGTTACAATGAAAAAAGAAGGAATCAGGTGGGTCTTCATGCAAAACATTTACCGAACCTCAGATAAAGCAATTGTAGTTAAGGCAAAAGTAGACTGCGTAAGTCTTGTAAACGGTAAACTAACAGACTATAAGGGCTTCGATTATATATTTGAATAGATAAATGAATCAGTCAAAAAGATATGAAATAGCATTGTCGCTTATACCGGGTCTAAAATTTCAGTTTGCAAAAAAGCTCATTGAACTCTCAGGCTCGGCAGAAGCTATCTTTAAAGACAAGCATATTCATCTTTTAGAAGGTATAAAAGAAAATATTAAAAGGGAAATTCAAAATCCTGACTATTTGGAGAAAGCAGACAGCGAAGTTGAAAAATGCATGAAATATAATATTGAAACTCATTTTTTCACTGACCCATCTTACCCATACAGGTTATTGGAATGTAAAGATGCTCCAATAGTTTTTTACAGCATAGGCAAAACTGACTACAATAGTGATAAAATAATTTCAATTATTGGCACCAGAAGCCCAAGTCCCCAGGGTATAGAACTTACCATAAAGCTGGTTGAAAATTTATACGCATATTATCCTGAAACTGTAATTGTAAGCGGACTCGCATACGGAATAGATATTACTGCACACTCGACAGCTGTAAATAAGAAAATGAATAATGTGGCTGTAATGGCCCATGGTATGCATCAGATTTATCCTCCACTACATAGAAATACAGCATTAAATATCATTGAAAACGGTAGTCTGATAACTGAGTTCACATATGGCACAGATGCACTAAACTGGAACTTTTTAAAAAGAAACCGCATAATTGCTGGCATTAGTGATGCAACAATTGTAATAGAGTCAGGGATAAAAGGAGGATCTATGACTACCGCAAAATGTGCACTTAGTTACAACAGAGAGTTATTTGCATACCCAGGTAGAGCTACGGACAAATGGTATGAAGGTTGCAACTGCTTAATTAAAAGTAATAAGGCCGCAATGATAGAAAGTGCTGAAGATTTAATCAGAGGAATGAACTGGGATCTTCGTGAAGAGAACAAGAATGTCCAGCTTCAAATATTCGAAAGCCTTTCACCCATACAGAAAAAGATTTATTCGAGCATGCCGGCTTTTGAAGAAATATGCATTGGAGAAATCTCAAGAACTACAGGATACTCAATTTCTCAGATTTTATCAGATTTAACAGAGCTGGAATTATGCGGAATGATTAAAGCATTACCAGGTGCATGCTTCCTAAAACTTCAAACTAAAGAGTAGCAAACTCAAAGCCTTTTGATTTTAAGAACTCAACAGCTTTAGGCATTGCATACATCATGTTTTTTTGTGCTTTTAAAGAGTCATGGAAAACAATTATAGAGCCGTTCCTGGTATACTTCTTTACAATAGTAAGTACTTCATCTCCTGTAAGCTTACGATTATAATCTCTTGAAATCACATCCCATTGAATAATCTCAAAATCTTTTCTAAGCAGATAAACCTGTTGTAAACGAAGATCACCATGAGGAGGCCTGAATAAATTGCTTGATATATATTCACTTGCAAGTTTTACATTCTCAATATAATCTGAAGTACTGTTAAGAAAGCCTCTTATATGATTAAAGGTATGGT
>CAZFUO010000197.1:0-3328 GCA_964522065.1 uncultured Bacteroidales bacterium
ATTATTGTGCCAGTATTACTATGTATCCCTGGTTAACCAGCGGAACCGCCTCTATAGGAGGCAACTCTAAAGCACCAACCAATCTCAGATCGTATTGCGGTGGTTTCGTTAATATGGTTTTTATGGTTTCGAGTATGCTAAGCGGAGCATGCGCCACTCCGGAATTTTTAATGTACATGAATTACTTTATCGGACTGGAATATGGAAACGACTATTACAAAGATGCCGACATGGTAGTTGATCTTTCAATTAAACAACGCAGCCTCGACAAAGTGATAACAGATCATTTTGAGCAAATAGTGTATTCGATAAATCAGCCAACAGGTGCACGTAATTTTCAGGCAGTATTCTGGAATATATCATATTACGACAAATATTACTTCGAAAGCTTATTTGAGAACTTCGTCTTCCCCGATGGCAGCAAGCCTCATTGGCCTTCTCTTAGCTGGCTGCAAAAAAGATTTATGAAATGGTTTAACAAGGAAAGGACAAAATCGGTATTAACATTTCCTGTAGAAACCATGGCTCTACTTACTGAAAACGGCGATGTAAAAGATAAGGAATATGGTGACTTTACTGCAGAAATGTATTCAGAAGGTCATTCCTTTTTTACTTACATGAGTGATAATGCAGACTCACTGAGTAGTTGTTGCAGACTCAGAAATGAGATCACAGATAATGGATTTAGTTACACACTTGGAGCCGGAGGGGTTTCGACAGGGTCTAAAAGCGTATTAACTATAAACTTGAACAGATGTATTCAGTATGCAGTAAAAAACGGTATTGACTATTTAAAATATCTGGAAGATGTAACAGAACTCGTACACAAAGTGCAAATAGCATACAATGAAAATCTTAAATACCTGCAAGCAAAAGGCATGCTTCCATTGTTTGATGCCGGATATATAAATATGTCAAGGCAATATCTTACAATCGGGGTTAACGGATTGGTCGAAGCAGCTGAGTTCATGGGTATAGAGATAAGCGATAACAAGGAATATGAGAAATTCACCGGTGATGTATTGGGAATGATTGAAGAAAAAAATAAAAAATACAGAAAAAAAGATCTTATGTTCAACTGTGAGATGATACCTGCAGAAAATGTTGGAGTAAAACATGCAAAATGGGACAAAAAAGATGGATATTCGAGCAATAGAGATTGTTATAATAGTTATTTCTATATTGTCGAAGACAATACACTTAATATCATAGACAAATTCAGACTACATGGCAGGAAATATATCGAACATCTTACAGGTGGCTCTGCACTTCATATGAATCTGGAAGAACACCCTGATAAAACTCAATACAGAAATCTTCTTAAAATTGCAGCCATAGAGGGATGCAACTATTTCACATTCAATATACCAAATACGCTGTGTAACAATTGCGGACATATTGACAAAAGATATCTGAAAGAATGTCCGGAATGTGGAAGCAGAAACATCGACTATCTGACCAGAATAATTGGCTACATGAAAAGAGTAAGTAATTTTTCACAAAGCAGACAAGAAGAAGCATCAATAAGATTTTATGACAACCACACAAGAGTACAACCTTAAATATACATCTTACGATATAGTTTTTCAGGAAATTCCAGGCGAAACAACCCTTGCAATAAACATTAGCAACTGCCCAAACCGTTGCAAGGGTTGTCACAGCCCGTATCTTCAGGAAGATAAAGGAGAAACACTGACTTTTGACAAACTTTGCTGTATAATTAATAAATATATCCCGGCAATCACCTGTGTATGTTTTATGGGAGGTGATATTTCACCACTTAAAATAAATGAACTGGCTGAGAAAATCAGAATTATATACAAAATAAAGACAGGATGGTACTCAGGAAAACCAGAAATAGCAAAAGAAATTAATATCTACAATTTCGATTTTATTAAAACCGGACCCTATATAGAAAGGCTCGGGGGCTTAAGCAGTCCTTTCACCAATCAAAGATTTTACATTATAAGTAAAGGGAATATGATACTTAGCAACAAAACTTTCATTAAAAAATAATACCTCTTACACCGGTAATAGCTGAACAATATTTATATTGCATGCGTTAATAAATGTCAAAATACGTATATGAGGATACTTTTAATTATTTTTTTGTTTGTACTGTTATACAACCATAGCCGTTCACAAAATTTAGACATAGATATTTTAAGAGATGTAAACCTAAACAGAAACCACTCTATGGACGAAACATTTCAATTTATTTCAAATAGTGTTTCTCCGGTTACAATCGGAACCCCTGTAGTACTTTTAACTACAGGGCTTTTTACAAAAGATTCTTTACTAGTCAGAAAAGCACTTTATGTTGGTGCTTCGGTTGTTACAGCTTCGATAATCGTAACCGGTATTAAGCACACCGTAAACAGAGTAAGACCATACAACACATACACTTATCTCGAGAAAGAATCAACAGGTGGCAGCCCTTCTTTTCCCTCTGGACATACTTCCGACGCATTTTCTCTTGCGACATCACTTTCACTGGCCAATCCAAAATGGTACGTTATAGTACCATCTTTTACCTGGGCAACCCTGGTTGGATATTCCAGAATGGATTTAGGAGTACATTATCCCAGTGATGTCCTTATAGGTGCACTACTTGGAGCAGGTTCAGCTTATCTTTGTTATAAAGGTCAGAAATGGTTGCTGAAAAAAATGAAATAATTATTGTTTTATCAGTTTGCCTGTTTTTCTGACTACTCCATTTACCATCACTTTGTAAATCAAGACCCCCGAAGACTGGTTTAGTTGTGTCATTTTTACAGTATGCACATTCTGACCTGCAAATACATTTTCTTTGTTTGAATATATTTTTCTACCCATAACATCAAAAATCTCAATAGAAACATTACCCGCCTCTGGCAAATAATATTTAAAATTGACCTCATCAACATATGGATTTGGATATGTGGCCAGATCCATGGGGAAAGTTTCTTTAGAAATATTATCCGGTAAACCTTCAATAGCCTGTATCTGGCTATCCATCCAGTTTATCCTTGAAGACAGCCATGTTTTCAGATAATTAATTTCATTAATATACGAGCCTCCAACATAATTATTTGGCCATATATAAGTACTCAACACATTCCAGGTCTGGAAGTTCCTCTTATTGGCATCTATAAGTTCCATTGCACAAGAGTCTATAAAACTATTAAGATAACCTGTATTGAGATAATTATCTTTCCACATATTCCACCTTCTTTTCAACTGGTCGTTAAAATATGGATCGAGTCTGAATTTTTCCCACCAGAAAGGCATTGCATAACCATCTGCATCACCCATTCCGTCAATTATCCATCCTGCTGTCTGGCCAGCT
>CAZFUO010000197.1:3338-4752 GCA_964522065.1 uncultured Bacteroidales bacterium
TTCCAAAACAAATATTATAATCCCAATAAGGGCCCATTGTGATTTTTCCACCTTTGCTATCTTTATCCTTATGAAGGAATGTGCTTATGCGGTATCCGTCGAGATTCCTGGAAAGTTCACTAATTATGTAGTAATCTACAAATGAATTAAAATCAACAAGAGGAAAATAACCATTTACTTTATCAGTGTAATTATCACTGTACATGGCATTCTCAAAATTTGTAATATGATTTTTTATATAATTAAATTGAGTTGAATTCAATTCATCACCTTTGGGATCCTGAAATAAAAAGAAGACCCTTTGCTGAAGAGCAGTCCAGGCCCTGTAAGGTGATATCCAATAATCAATATTCTCAACATCTGTAGTTTCAGGTCTGTCTATCTTTAAAACATATCCACCTGTCAATTCATCACCTGAAACATCTTCAGGCTTTACAGTAGCCAGATTCATCCTGTTTTTATCAATTTTTATTTTTTCTACCAAAACATATACACCCTGATAATTTCCATTTATATATAATTCAAAAAAACGGGTGCGAGGAGACCATTTACCTGTCAAATTACCAAGATGATACGCCAGAACATTTCTCATTAATGACTTATCTGAATACGGACCGTGAAATACCCAGTCATTTTCTTTAGGCAAACCCAGTAAACTTGCATTCAAATTATTAACCTCATCAAGGCGTGTTTCTACAGAATAACTCTTTTTTGGGAAACCTGCAGAAGTAAAGCCTCTTATTTCAATACCAATAAATCCATCATATTCAAATATAGAATCGTTGATATTGTTTATTCCTGAAGGGCTGTTCAACACCTTCATTCCAGCCATTATTTTGTCATTTTGAATAATCGTCTGTCCCTTAGTATCCACAAAAATCAAGGGCAAATTGCTGGTTCCAAAATCGACAGGCTCTGTAAACCATGAAGGAACAGGGTGAAACTTAACTCCGTCAGATTTTAATCTTGCATGCACAAAAACTCTGGAAGATAAATCTGAACTGCCTATATTATAATTCAAAACCTGAACAGCAAAAATATTCTCACCATTTACAAGCATTGAAGGCTTTAACATATATCTGTTTGGCAATCCTCCGGAGTACATCAAAGCCTCCTTATCAGAAGTGGTTCCGGCATTAAAGGCAGGGAATGTCCCATTAACGTTGGCAGATCGTGCCACTTCAACACCGTTTAGATACATTACAAAACCATCATCATAATCGATATCTAGTAAAAGCTGTTCAATTTGGCCGACATCTGAGATATTAATCTTCTTTCTTAAATAAACAGAATTACAAGCAGAAATTATTGTATTATCGTCATTATCAGCATAGCCAAAACCACCACGGCCTGAACTCCAGCCTGAATCATTAAAACTAAGTTTATACCAGTCTGCTGGTGGTGCAGTTGTTGC
>CAZFUO010000198.1:0-2517 GCA_964522065.1 uncultured Bacteroidales bacterium
CCCATTTTTAAAATACCAAATAAATTTACCATTTCTGACTTCAGGATTTATTGATACAAATGTACCTGTTCTGTAGAGTTCGCCTGATGAGTATCTGTCTTCAACAATAAAGTGATTTGTTTTTGCATCCTGAGCAATTATTCTGTAATACGAGGATTTTTCTTTTGAATCTACCTTATTCCAGTTGCTGTCAAACCAATCTACGACATGAGTCTGAGCAAAGATCATACCGGAAACCAACATTAAAATAAACGTGGCAAAAGTTTTCATGATTATTTAGTTTTGGATTTATTGCAAATATATATTAAAAACTATTCAAATTACTTTGTTAGTTTTAAAATCATTTCAGAAAAATCAGGGTACATTTTTATAAGTTCGTCACGTTTACCAAATTCAAAATCATCAAACTCAAAACCAGGATTTACTGTTGTACCAAACAGGGCATATTTTCCACCCGGTTTTAACCTTTGTCCTTGCCAAACTCCATGTTCTATAGTAACAGTTAGAGACATACCGTTTTCAATATCATTACCTAACTCAACTATTTTCGCGGTTCCGTCGGGAAATAATAAAAGGAGTTCGGTGGCATCGCCTCCGTAAAAATGAAAAGTCTCGTCAGACTTAACTTTATGCATTGCTGAAATTTCCCCGGGAGTAAGCATATAATAAATACCTGTGCCCATACATCTGTCTCCTGAATATCTTTCAGGCAAAGCCGATTTAGAAATTTTCTCATCAGAACGATATATTTCTTTGTAATACCCTCCTTCAGGATGAGACTTTAAATTCAGCTTTTTTATAATAACTTCTGCTTCTGACATTTTTGATATTTTTAATAGTTGTATCGTAAACAAAATTAATCAATTATTCATTACATTTATCCCGCTAATTATCATAAACATGAGACGTTGTCTAACAACTTTTTTCTTATGTATTCTGGTTTATGTAGCCGTCGCCGGTGAAAACAAGTCCAGAATTACGTCACTACCATTTGAAATTGTGGGTACTTATGTTGTTGTCAGTGTCAGAATAAATCAATCTACACCACTTAATTTTATTCTTGACTCAGGTCTGGGCAGAACTTTAGTTACAGAATTATCTTCGCAGGACAGCCTTGTGCTTAATTACTACGAGAGGACTGTTTTAAAAGGTCTTGGTGCTGGAAAAGAGATTAAGGCTATGGTAAGTAGCGGAAATTCTCTTCAGGCAGGAAAAATAAAGTTCATTAATCAAAAAGTAAATTTACTTGAAGAGGATATTTTTAACCTTTCAGCTTATACAGGTAGAAAAATAAACGGATTACTGGGTTCTGATTTTTTTCAAGATCATGTCGTCAAGATTGATTACAATACTCAACGCATAACTTTCTATGAAAGCAGTTCTTTTAAAGTACCCAGGGGTTATGTAGCGGTTCCGTTGACAATCAAAGATGAAAAAATGTACGCAGATGTCTGGGTATCTGATAAATCGGGGAAACCGCAAAAATTTAATATGTTGATAGATTCCGGAGCAGAGCTTGCTGCTTGGTTCAGATCTTTTGAAGAAAACGCTATAAGTATTCCAAAAAAGAATGTCAGAGGCTATATCGGGCAGGGTTTGAACGGAGAAATTAAAGGGCATATTGGCAGAGTTGGCAAGCTGTTTTTCGGAGGCCATACTCTGCATAACCCTTTGGTTTCTTTTCCTGATTCAATAACAATTTCAGATGCTGTTGCAGGTCAGGCACGTGACGGAACTATTGGAAGTCAGATATTATGTCGCTTTAATTTGATTTTTGATGAACCAAATCAGATGCTTTATATCAAGCCAAATAGTAATTTCAGAAAAAAATATAAGTTTAATGTTGCCGGCATCGAAACCATTAAACAATCGGACTTTCCTTTTCTTCCTGAGATATTCTATGTTTGGGAAGGCTCTCCTGCTGAAAAAGCAGGTATCAAACCCGGAGATTTGATACTTGACATAAACGGACAAAACGGCTTTGGCACTGATATAAATGCAATAAGACGCATTTTTGAACAGTCATCAAATAAGCCATGCCGTCTTTTGATTTTGAGAAATGACGAGAACAAAGAAATTCATATAGATATGAGCCTCAGTCTCTAATTATTTCTTAACAAGTTTATAATTCAGCATTTTATCTGTTTTTACTGACAGAATATAAGTTCCCGGTACTAACTTTCTCAAATCTACTTTTGTATCATCATCACTCAATTGAGTTCTAACTAATTCCTTACCTGCCAGGTCAGAAACAGTAATAATTGTACCAGACTTAACACCTGAAGATTTAACAATAACCAATAGATCTGTTACAGGATTTGGATAAAAAATAAAATTATCATAAGCTGTACTATTTATACTATTGACAAATTTTACACTTACAGTAGTTTCAGATTTAACTGAATTATCACTTCCATCATTTACTATCAAACTAAATTTGTATGTAGTATCTTTCCCGGTCACAGGTGCAGTAAATGTTGGCTTTTGGGCAGTTGCAGAGCTGAGGGTTATGCCTGA
>CAZFUO010000198.1:2617-4751 GCA_964522065.1 uncultured Bacteroidales bacterium
CCGTCAATATCTGAAGAAGCTGAAGCGTCTAAAACGACTGAAGCACCTTCATTGACAGTTTGGTCTGTTCCAGCATTTGCAACAGGGGCACTATTACCAGTAACAGGGTATGATATTGTCGCGGTTCCGCCTGTAATTGAAATAACTAAGTGATTTGAATAAGTTTCATTGCCAAATAATTTTGTCCAGTTAGTCCATCCTGTTGGTCTGTGCTGAATATAAAGTTTATAAACGCCATCTGACAATCCGGTTAATGAAAGGTTGTTTGCTGTATACGATTGAACACCATAATATGATGGTAAACTAGCCAAACTTACTGTTGCAAGATTTTTTTGAAATACTTCATTTTTATATAAGCCGGCTGCAACATTGCCACTGAATGTATTTAGTCCAAGATTTGCAAAACCTATAGTAAGTGAAAAAGTCTCACTGTTTATATTGTTGATAGTAGATTTGCTGCTTGATATTGGATTATACTTCATAAGCATATTGTAAACAGGATTATCAACATTATCATCTTTTTTAATACCCATCATAACAACCTGATCAGAGTTGTAACCGCCTTCAGAAGAACCTATACCACCGGTAGCCGGATTTAATGCAGTTATTTCATAATAACCATTGGCATAGCCACCCCAACCCCAATTAATGTGTAAAAGACCTGCTTCGTCATAGCCATCACAAATAAACGCATGTCCGCCTTCATCATTTTGGCCACTGTACAAAACCGGTCTGCCATTGTTTATTTCTGTTTTTATTTTATCACTCCATTCCGAAATTTCAAAATAGTCTCTGTTGTATAATTGTATATTTTTATCATAACCAAAATAATTCATAAATGCAGCACCTGACTTAGTTATAGTTGTACCACTACCACCAGCAGACGAAACACCGTAATTCATTTCAGTAGCAACTCCACAATGATAAGACAATAAAGCAGCTGCATTTTTCTGAGTATTATTTGCGGTTCCATAGTAATCGAGCATATTTGCCCAATCGTAGGTAGTTGAAGCGAAATCTGCAGACAAAGTAGTGGTAACTCCGTGAAGACTGAATGTATATGATTTTGAACCGGTTCCGCTTACAGGCCATTTATAATAAAGCATAATCTGAGACATTGCAGTAGCAACACAGCCTACAACAGTTCTTTGAGAATACACAGTACTTAAAGGACATTGTAAATTGTAAGGATCACCCTGATTCCATCTGATATCAGCCAACAAAGGAGAGACAGAGGAATTTGCATTTTGCAATGCTACATTTTGATCTAATAAAGGCTCCCGGATGTTTCCTGATGCTAAAGCCTTTATCTCAGAAATGTATTTATCAAGCCAATATCTTACATTAGCAGGAATATTATCAACAGGGAAACCGCCCTTGTCAGAATATGCCAGAATTGATTTAGCTCTGCTGTCACCCGAAACTATGATAAAACCATTATCGTTTGTGGTATTAAAAATGTAAAAAGGTACAATATTACCCTCTAACTTCTCTGAATAAACAAGTTTTGGCTGGGATGAACTTCTTAGGCCCGAATTAAACCTTTTAGATATAAAATCCTGAGCCATCTTCTCAGCAGTGCTAACATCTGTTTTAACTGCAAACAATGAAAAAACAAAAAAAAGACAGAAAAAAGTAAGAAACAGTCTGTATTTTGGCATGATTATTCGCTTTTAATTTTCAGCCTGACAAAGTTACGACCATTTTCGTAACTATAATCAACACTGTTACATCTAGCTTTAACAATCATTATTCCAATTTGGTTCTCTTCGTCTTCATCATTAAATGGATTAAACATAACACCACCACTCTCACATGTCATTTCCAGACCACCTTCTTTTTCTGAATAAGAAAGTGTTACAACAACTGAAGAATAATCTTTTACCAGCAAAAGAACTTCTTCTGCCAGCATCTGTGCATAACCGCAAACCTTAGGTAAAATAAAATGTTTTTCACAGAAGACTTCAATTTCAGACTGCAAAGCGTAAAGGTCAAAGTCTTTGCTTGTGATTTTAAAATTCATACTTCTCACCCTGTGTATAAAAGCCCTGGTTTTTTCTTTTTGAGGGTTTTCAAATATTTGCGATGGGCTACCCTCTTCGTAAATTATTCCCTCGTCCATATAAAATACTCT
>CAZFUO010000199.1:0-4670 GCA_964522065.1 uncultured Bacteroidales bacterium
GAGTTACGGCCAACAATATCACTTACAAACTTGATAGAAATGAATGGCAATGAATTTTGCTTGCAAAAAGCTGCAATAGCAAATGCCTCCATATCAATAGCATCTGATTTTTTTAATGAATCTGAAATCTCAGTAACAAACGAATCACCTGTATTAACTGTATAATCTGAGTTGAAAATATTATAATTTGCGGTTTCGTTAATAAAATCAAGCTCACAGACAACATCAGGTATAGCGACTGAAGTTAAATCTCTGTCTACAAACTTTCTACATACTAAAATATCACCTACTTCGTGTGTTATAGTACCTGCAGAGCCAAAATTAATCACAAGATCAGGCTGAATCTCCTGAACAGCTTTTGCAACTGCAATAGCAGCCTGAACTTTTCCAATACCGGTTTTACAAAAGAAAAGCTGATGACCATCTACAGTTATATCACCCTTTTCCTCATCTAAAGCATAAACAAATAATATTTTCATCAAAAAAACAATTTAAACAAAGGTATCAAATTTAAAGTATAAAGATTAAATTTGTGACCAATTGTAAGAAAAATTCAATCGCCATGAACGAACAAATAAGAGAAATTGCAAAAAGGCTTTACGGTCTGCGGGATGCTTTGGGTTTGAGTGCTAAAGAGGTTGCTTCCTCATGTAACATAACTGAAGCGGAATATTTGGAATATGAAAGTGGAAAGTCTGATATTCCTATTGGCTTACTACAGTCTGTATCAAAACAATATAACATTGAGCTAACAGCAATACTTTTCGGGGAAGACCCCACAGTAAACAGTTACTATTTAACCAGATCAGGTTTAGGAACCGCTATGGAAAGAACCAAAGCCTACAAGTACCAATCTTTAGCTTCAGGTTTCCAGCACAGAAAGGCAGAACCATTTATTGTAACTGTAGAACCAAAACCGGAAGACTCGCAGACAAATTTAAACACACACGAAGGTCAGGAGTTTAATTATGTACTTGAAGGAAGTTTGCTGCTCAGTATTGACGGAAAAGAACTAATACTTAATGAAGGAGACAGCATCTATTTTGACTCAGGTAAAAAGCATGGAATGAAGGCTCTTAACGGGAATTCTGTGAAATTCCTTGCAATTATTTTATAACGAGAAACACAATTAACCTTATGATAGATAAATACTTAAAGAAGTCAACTTTTTCTGATTACGAAGATTTTAAATCAAATTTCGAACTAATAGTACCAGAAGATTTTAATTTTGCATATGATGTAGTCGATGAATGGGCAGCAAAAAGTCCTGATAAACTTGCTTTGCTTTGGACAAATGATGAAGGTGAATGTAAAAAATTCACATTTGCAGAAATAAAAGATTATTCTGACAGAGCTGCATCTTTTTTCTCTTCAATTGGCATAAAAAAAGGAGACATGGTTATGGCCATTCTCAAACGAAGAGCAGAATTTTGGTTTACAATAATTGCCCTTCATAAAATCGGAGCTGTTATTATTCCTGCAACTCACCTTCTTACAAAAAAAGACATAATATACAGAAATAACGCTGCTGATATAAAAGCTATCATTGCAGTAGGTGACGAATTGATAACCAATCATATAAATGATGCGTTACCAGAATCCCCATCAATTTCCAAATTAATATCCATAGGGCCATTTTTCCCGGAAGGCTGGGAAAACTTTCAGGAAGGTATAAAAAATGCAGAGCCATTTGAAAGACCAGACTTTAAGACAAAAAATGAAGATCCTTTGATTGTTAGTTTTACCTCCGGAACCACTGGCAATCCAAAAATGGTTATGCTTGATTGTGTTTATCCACTAGGACATATTCAAACAGCAAGCATCTGGCACAATCTTCACGAAAAAAGCTTACATCTGACAATAGCAGATACGGGCTGGCTAAAGGCCGTTTGGGGAAAGTTATACGGGCAATGGCTGGCCGGTGCAGCAGTATTCGTTTATGATCATGAGAAGTTCACACCATCGGAAATCTTAAAAATGATTGAAACTCACAGAGTAACATCACTTTGTGCACCTCCGACCATATTCCGTTTTTTAATAAAAGAAGATCTAACAAAATATAATTTATCAAGTCTGGAATGGTGTACAATAGCAGGTGAAGCACTTAACCCTGCTGTTTATGAACAGTTTTACAAGCTTACAGGGATTAAACTTCGTGAAGGTTACGGACAAAGTGAAACCACATTATCTGTACTTACTACTCCCTGGGTAGAGCCAAAACCGGGTTCCATGGGTTTGCCTAGCCCGCAATACGATGTTGACTTACTTACAAGTGATGGCAGATCGGCAGAAGCAGGCGAACAAGGACAGATAGTAATCAGAACTTCAGGCAAATACCCTGTTGGTCTGTTCAAAGGATATTACAGAAATCAAACTTTAACTGACGAAGCTCACCATGATGGCATTTACTACACAGGAGATCTTGCATGGAAAGATGAGGATGGTTATTACTGGTTTGTTGGAAGAGCAGACGATGTTATAAAAAGCTCAGGTTATCGTATTGGTCCATTTGAAGTTGAAAGTGCGCTTATGACACACCCTGCAGTTGTAGAATGTGCAATTACAGGGGTTCCTGATGAAATCAGAGGGCAGGTAGTAAAAGCTACTGTTATTCTATCAAAAGAATATAAAGAAAAAGCGGGTGAAGATCTGGTAAAAGAACTTCAGGATCATGTTAAGAATGTTACTGCTCCTTATAAATACCCGAGGATAATAGAATTTGTAGAAGAATTGCCTAAAACAATAAGCGGAAAGATAAGGAGAGTACAAATAAGAGATAATGATAGTAATAAAAAATATTAAATTTAATATCTTTGCCCCATTAACATTAAAACCTTTACATCATGTACAAAGCAAGTAAAATATCTGCAAAGATATCTTCTTTACTATTTGTTTGTGTCATCCTGTTTGCAGGATGCGGAAGTACGACTTTAATCAGGTCTATACCTGATGGAGCCAAGATTTACGTTGACGGTGAACCGGTAGGTGTAACACCTTATGAGCATTATGACACAAAAATTGTTGGTAGCAAAACTAACATAAAACTTGTGTTGGATGGATATGAAGATCTTCACGCAAGAATTACAAGGGATGAAGATATAGATGTAGGTGCTTTGATTGGCGGATGTTTGTTACCTCCAATACCCTGGTTATGGATTATGAAATACAAACCACAGCACACCTACGAAATGGTGCCTTATCAAATCTCTGAAGAAAACGAAAGTCCCGCTAAAGAGACTCGTACAGAAACTAATGTGCTGGACACAAAAGATGCTGTTAAGCTTATGCAACTTAAAGACCTGTTGGATAGAGGCGTATTGACTCAGGATGAATTTGACGCACAAAAAAAGAAAATTCTCGAAAAATAACTAAATGGAAAAATTAACTCTGATAAAAGTAGGCGGAAAAATTGTTGAAGAAGAAGCTTCGTT
Organism: uncultured Bacteroidales bacterium; assembly: GCA_964522065.1. Taxonomy (GTDB): domain Bacteria; phylum Bacteroidota; class Bacteroidia; order Bacteroidales; family UBA1402; genus UBA8389. Next base: position 3,432 of record CAZFUO010000199.1, read on the forward strand.
AAAAAAATTCCTCAGCAATTTTTCTAAAGTTGAAGGTCATAAAGTTCTTGTACACGGAGGTGGCAGAACAGCAACTCAGATTGCTTCAAAACTTGGCATTGAAAGTGTCATGGTTGGCGGAAGACGTATTACCGACATTGAAACACTTAAAGTAGTGACTATGGTCTATGCCGGTCTTGTAAACAAATCTATTGTTGCATCCTTACAGGCATTAGGATTAAATTCTACTGGCTTGACAGGAGCAGATCTTAACTATATGATATCAGAAAAAAGGCCTGTTGGTGAAGTCGATTATGGTTATGTTGGAGATGTAAAAAAAGTAAACGCTGAAATACTTTCAGAATTAATTTCTAAGAATGTTATTCCGGTACTTGCACCTCTAACTCATGACGGTAAAGGCAATATGCTAAATACTAATGCAGATACTATCGCTTCAGAGGCAGCTAAAGCTTTATCAAAATTTTTCGAAGTCAGTCTTGTTTACTGTTTTGAAAAGAAAGGCGTACTATACGACGAAAACAAAGATGACAGTGTTATTGAAGAAATAACAAAAGAAAAATTTGAAAAGTATGTTAAAGATGGCATTATAAACGGAGGGATGATTCCTAAATTGGAAAATGCTTTTAATGCTATAGAAGCCGGAGTAAAAGAAGTTATAATAACCAGTGCTGACTCCTTAGCTAAGGGAGTCAGCACCAGGGTTATTTAGTATTACGAATTCAAAATAGTTTTAACAGCCTCAGACAGAATTCTGCCTTCTACTTTTCCGGCCAGCTTTTTTGAAGCAACGCCCATAACTTTTCCCATATCTTTTGCTCCTGCGGCACCGGTTTCGGCAATTATGGTTTTTATAGCATCATAAAGCTCTTCCTGTGTCATTTGCTTTGGCAGATATGTCTCAATAACTGCGGCTTCGGCGAGTTCATTATCAGCAAGATCGTTTCTGCCTTGTTGCTGATATATTGTAGCTGAATCTTTTCTTTGTTTCAGCATTTTTGCGCAGATTTTAATTATGTCTTCGTCACTTACCTCACCATTCGAACCGGGGGCAGTCTTTGCTTCAATAATTTCTTTTTTAATACCTCTGATTGTTAACTTTCTGACTTCATCTCTGGCCAGCATTGCAGATTTCAAATCTGCATCAATTTGTTCTGTAAGTTTCACTTTGTATAGGTTTTAATTTGTTATGTTAGTATCAGTTGGCAGATTTTCCCAAAAAGAAGTATCCCTTTTAAATGC
>CAZFUO010000200.1:0-4628 GCA_964522065.1 uncultured Bacteroidales bacterium
CCCGTGAACACAGCGATTGATTATATTAAAAAAGAAGTAAGGCAATTATATTAAATGGTTCTGGTACAACTATTTTTGGAGGCAGAACAGATAAATATATTTGGAGTGTTGACGGAAAGCAAATAGCAACAGGAGTTACCCCTACAGTAAATCTTCCTGTCGGAACTCACTATATAACACTTACTGTTTCAGATAATTCGGGTAATTCTGACACTGACGATGTGGTTATAACTATTGTAAAAGATTCAGGTGTATGGCTTGAGGCTGAATGTGGTAAAGTTGGATCATTATGGAATACCGAAGCTGATACTTATGCTTCAAACGGAAAATATATAACCGCAAAACCAGGTACCAATAGCAACAATAATGCATGGGCAGATGCAACAGGATTAGCAACTTATACTTTTGAACTGGAAGAGGGTGGTGTGTACAACTTATATACCCGTTTGTTATGCCCAACTTATAACGATGATTCATTTTGGGTGAAAATGGATAACGGCCAGTACGTTATGTGGAATGGTCTGGTTACAAATGGCTGGCAATGGCTTAGTTTCCCCAATAGTTTTAGTCTGAGCAAGGGTACTCATACACTAACCATCGGTTTCAGAGAAGATGGAGCAAAACTTGACAAAATCTGGATAACCAATGTCAGTGCAACATTAAATAACGATATGGGGTCAGATGCAGCAAATTGTTCAACTACTGCAACTAATCCGAAAAAAAAAAGTGAAGTCGAAATCTACCCAAATCCGGTAAACGAAAAACTGATTGTATCACTTTCTGATGCAGATGCTTCATCAGCCGGCTCAGATGTAACTATATTTGACAACAGCGGTACACTTTTATTTGAAAAGACACTTTACGGAACCCACTCGACAATAGACATGTCAAAATTTAAACAGGGAGTTTACTTCCTGAAAACAAACAACCGTAACGAGTCTGTAATTAAAAAGATTATAAAGAGATAGTTCTCACTCCATTAACTCTGTAAAAGACATTTTAAGTATTTCAAAAAGGCCTTTGTCTCCCAGTTTTAGTTCTGGAATGCAGATAAGTGACATAAATGCCAGTGTCATAAATGGTGCATTAAGAGTAGTTCCCAATTGTTTTGCAAATTCGTCTGTAGCCTGGTAAAGCCGGGCTACTTCATGGCCTTCAAGATTGGACATAAGTCCTGCGATAGGTAGAGGCATCAGGCTGAACCTGTCGCCGCTACTAGCAATAATTCCACCTTTGGCATCGATGATGCGGTTTATTGCAAGTGCGATTTCACTATCAGAGGTTCCGACAGCAACAATATTGTGGCTGTCATGTGCTACAGTCGATACAAGTGCACCATTTTTAAGTCCGAAGTTTTTAATAAAACCAATAGCAGGTAAAGCGTCAGAATACCTGTTGTAAACAACAAGTTTAAGGATATCATTTTCAACGTCAGATACAACATTACCATTTTCAACTTTAGGTTTGACAGTTACAGATCTGGTATATAGTTGTCCATCTTCGGCTAAAATCACTTTTAAGTTATCACCTTTAACAGGAACAAAAAGACTTTTTTCTTCAATCGGCAAGGCTTTAAAGTTGTTTATAACTTTTTCTGGAATGTACCTGTCATAACAAACAGAACCGCTTGAGGCTACCACTTCGCCATTAATATATGTTGCGTTTACCTTGAAATATCTAAGATCTTCAACAATAATAAAATCTGCAAAATCTCCCTTTTGAAGCAAGCCTACATTCAACTTATAATGTTTTACCGGATTTAGAGTTAATGGCCTTAAAATATCAAAAAGATTATATCCTTTATATACGGCACGTCTGGCCAGATTGTCCATATGTCCGCTTTTTAAAATATCATCAGGATGTTTGTCGTCAGAGCAAAACATTACATTTTCAGAATTTTCGGCAATGAGTGGAATCAAATCATCAAAGTTTTTGGCCGCGCTTCCCTCCCGAATCAATATTTTCATACCAAGACTTATTTTTTCAAGAGCTTCTTCTAATGTCATACATTCGTGGTCAGTACCGATACCGGTAGCTGCATATGTATTTAATAGTTTACCTGAAAGTTCAGGTGCATGACCGTCAATAGGCTTTCCGGCTTTTCTCGCAGCGGCAAGTTTTGCCAGCACTTCTTTATCCTGATAAAGTACTCCCGGAAAATTCATCATTTCTCCAAGATAATGTATATCGTCTTTTTTAAGTAATTCTTCTACTTCTGCTGCATTAATTACGAAACCGGAAGTTTCAAAAGAGGTTGCAGGCACGCAGGAAGGTGCGCCAAAATAAAATTTTAACGGGGATTTTTTGCCGTTTTCTATCATATATTCAACTCCCTCTACACCACAGACATTAGCGATTTCATGAGGGTCGCTTACACATGCTACTGTTCCTGAAGGTACAACCATGCGTGCAAAATCTGAAGGCAGCATCATTGAGCTTTCTATATGTATATGAGAATCTACAAATCCCGGTAAAATATACTGATCTTCAACATCTGACTCAACAGTAATATCGGTTATTCTGTCTCCTTCAATGGTGATTGCACCATCAAAAATAGTCTTAGATAATACGTCTACAATATGTCCGGTAACCTTTTTCATAATAGTTTTCTGTTTATTGTCCCTACGAATGTATGAATAAAATCATTAACTTTATCAACTTTAAAACTAAAAACTAATCACTAAAAAACTAATCACTACTATATGTTAATTACTATACTTGGCCCAACAGCATGCGGTAAAACAAAATTAGCGGTTTCGCTGGCAGGTAAAGCCGATGGTGAAATAATTAGTGCAGATTCACGACAGGTTTACAGAGGTATGGACCTTGGAACAGGTAAGGATCTTGATGATTATTTTTATAATGGACAACCTGTGCCTTATCACCTTATAGATATAGTTAATGCCGGTTATAAGTATAATGTTTATGAGTATCAAAGAGATTTTGTTAAAGTATATCAGGATATAATTACTAGAGAAAAGCTACCTGTTTTATGTGGAGGAACCGGTCTGTATCTGGAATCTGTTTTAAAAGGTTATGAGCTTAAGCCAGTTCCTCAGAATGACGAACTGAGACGGTCTCTTGAAAATAAATCTCTTGAAGATCTGACTAAAATGCTTTCAGCCTACAAAACTCTTCATAATAACACAGATACCGATACTGTAAAAAGGGCGATAAGAGCCATTGAAATTGAAGAGTATTATCTTACCCATAAAGAATCAGATTTCGATTTTCCTGAATTAAAACCTGTAATCTTCGGGCTTGACCTGCCAAGAGAAGTAAGACGTGAAAGAATAAGTAAAAGGCTGACAGATAGGATAGAAAGTGGTATGATAGAAGAAGTCGAAAACCTTTTAAAAAGTGGAGTTGAAGCTGAAGATCTTATATACTATGGTCTTGAGTATAAATATCTCACTCTTTTTATAACCGGAAAGTTAAGTCTGAAGGATATGACAGAGCAGCTGGAAATTGCTATTCATCAGTTTGCTAAAAGGCAAATGACCTGGTTCAGGGGAATGGAAAGAAGAGGTATTAAAATAAACTGGCTTAACGCTCTTGATGAAGTTGAAGAAAATGTTGAAAAGATTCTCGCAATTACCCGAGCCTGCTGATTTTTCTGAGTTTATCTTCGTCAATAATTTTTATTCGCCTGCCGTCCATTGCTATAACACGTTCTGATACGAACATAGAAAGTGTACGTATTGCATTTGATGTAGTCATGTTAGAAAGGTTGGCCAAATCTTCTCTAGATAAATAGACATTTATAGTTGCACCATCTTCTTCAAGACCGTAATTGTCTCTCATAAAAATAAGCGATTCGGCAAGGCGACCTCTGATATGCTTTTGAGTCAGGTTAACTTGCCTGGCATCAGACACACCCAAATCGAATGCAAGTGAGCGAATGAAAAAATATGCCAGATCGTTATTTTGATGTATTAGCTTTAATATTACATCTTTAGGTATCAATATAATAGAAGACGATTCAAATGCACTGGCTGAGGTGTTGTAGTTACCTTCGGCAAAAATAGCTCTGTATGCAAAATAGCTGATTGGCTGTAAAATTCTTACTATCTGGTTGCGACCACCTACACCTTCTTTGTAGATTTTGACTTTACCTTTTATCAGGCACATCATATGCGTCGGATTATCTCCCTCGCAGTGTATAATCTCGTTCTTTTTAAATTGCTGAACAATATAAGCCGAACGTAGAAATTCCTTTTCCTCAGGGTTGAGAACATTCCAAAGTTCTTCAAGTTCTTCAATTTCCTTGTTAGATGTAGTTGCCTGTTTTCTCACAATTTCTGTTGTATAACATAATTATAAAACGCAAAAATAGAAGTTTAAAACAAATAAACAATAAAAACTATATAATTTTTTTAATTGAAACCGCTCAGGCGCATAATTGCTAACTCTTTATATAAAAAGGCTCTGCAGGGTTACATTTTTTTGCTATTTTTGCACTCTGAATAACAAATCATCAATATGTCCAGTATTAAACGACCAGAAAATACAGCAATTTTATTAATTCACTGCCCTGACCAAAAGGGTATATTGGCTGCAGTTACTGATTTTATAAATGTAAACAAGGGAAATATCTTGTATCTAGATCAGCATGTGGACAGAAAAGC
>CAZFUO010000201.1:0-3918 GCA_964522065.1 uncultured Bacteroidales bacterium
AAAAGAGTTACTTTTCTGATGTCGCCCTGAAATTCAGAAGGAAACTCAAGTTTTGTTCCTGCATTTAACCAGACTTTTGTACCATCCTGAAGTACAATTTTGTAACTGCTTTTAAAAGGAACATTTATTTTGTTCATTACAACAGGACTATTACCTGACAAAGAGGCTAGTTTACCTGTTACATTCAGAACTCCTTCGCTGTTTAAAAGAGCAGGATTATTTTTTTCACCATACTCTTTAAGAGTGTCTAGACTTATCACGGAGCCATCAGCCAGTTTTAGTGTAACTGTAGTACTGTCGGGTTGAACAGAAGATGTATAAAAGTACTGTTTTTCAGGTCTGTTTATATATAGATATGCAGAAACAGATATTAATACAGCTACAACAGCAGCGGCAGCTACTCTTTGAAAGTAGGGAAATTTTATTTTTCGGGATTGAGGCCTGACCTTATTCAGAGCTTTTTCTGTATCAAAAGAAGAAACTAACAACAGTTGAGATGTTATTGCATCTTTATTTTTAAGCTCATCACTGATTTTTCTCAGCTCAGGATTGTTTTCAAGAATTTCTTCTACCCTTTTTCTTTCAATTTCACAAAGTTCATCCATGTGATAAGATAAAAGCTTTTTAGCAAATTCAGTTGGGTCCAAATTCATTATAATAGTATTTTTAATCTATTACAATCAACTTGAATAAAAGGATTACTCAAAAATGATAAAATATAAGAAAAAGTGACTTTTTACTTTCAGATTACGAAAAACACCAGAGGATATATATCTTTTAATATCTGCCTCAATTTCTTTTTTGCTTTGTTTTTCTGTACTTTAACAGTGTTGATACTTATAGAAAGTACGTCTGCAATATCTTGGTTATCAAGATTTTCTATATAAGCCATTTTGAAAACTTTCTTGCATTCTGTTGGAAGCGTATCTATTGCAGAAATTATTTCCCTGTAAACTTCTGCTCTTACTATTGATGAGAAAAGATTGTTGTCATTTTGTGTTTCAGTGTATTCAGGAGAATCCGGGGTTAGTCTTTCCATCACCTGAGAGTGGATATCCAATCTTTTTATTTCGTTAAGACATGCATTTCTTACTGATTTATACAGATATTGCCTTCTGTGAGTTTCGTCTTCAAATGCGATATTGTCGTTTATGATTTTAAGGAATACATTTTGCACTACATCTTCAGACAGGTCTTTATCTTTCAAAATATTATAGGCAAAGTATGACAATGCCTGATAATACTTTCTGAAATATTCTCCAAAGTCTTTGTTTATGGGTTGCATGCAAAGAAATTCATGTTTAAAAAACCTACCTGAGAGCAAAAGTAAGCAATTAAATGGAAAATATTTATTTGCTTTGCAGTCGAATTGATATTAGTTATTTCATGAGAACAAAAGAAATATTCGAAAACGAGATTTTACCTGTAGAAATAGTATTGTCACCTGAATGGTGGCATAAAAATGAAGGAATTTGCTTTGATAATGACTTTTTCTTTCATCCTGCAAAAAGAGTTGAGTCTGAACAATTGATGGAAAAAACTCTGTACGAAAAGTGGGGTAATTTCGGTATGGGTAAAGATAAAGATATTTTGAAACCTGAACTTGGAGCAGTGCACCTGGCTGCAGGATTTGTGGTTTCGGAAATGTTGGGTTGTGAGGTAAGATATTCAGAAAATCATCCTCCACAGGTAATTGCAGCAAATTCAGATAATCTTCAGATTGACTCTAAAGAGGTTTTTAATTCTGCTGCTTTTAAGAAAGTGCTAAAGCTGGCCGAAGAGCTTAAGAAAAAACATGGTTATGTAAGTGGTGATATTAACTGGGGCGGTGTCTTGAATCTTGCTTTAGACTTGAGAGGAGAATCTATTTTTACAGATATGATGCTTGATCCTGATCAGACTAAATTGTATTTTGATAGCCTGGCCGGTGTTATAGATAAATTCACAACTTTCTTAAATGCCGAAACCGGTACGACATCAATTTCGGTTAACAGAACCGTAGCGCACTTTAAGAAACCGATTTTTTTGCATTCAGAATGTTCGCATACCATGATCTCCGCTGAAGATTATGAAACCTATTTGCTTAATTATGATGACAGATGGAGCATGAACAGGCCTTTTGGCATTCATTATTGTGGTGCTGACCCTCACAGAATGGCTGAGAGTTTTGCTAAAATTAAAAATCTGGATTTTCTTGATCTTGGATGGGGTGGCGATGTTGCATTACTAAGATCTCATTTGCCAAATACATTTTTCAATATTCGCCTAAGCCCGGTTGAAATTGCAAGACAAAGTAACACTGAAATTGCTCAAACAATAAGAACTCTTGTTAAACAATCTGGTGACCCTAAACTTACAGGTATCTGTTGTATAAATATGGACGATAGCGTAAGTGACGATAGAATTACTACTATATTTGAAACAGTAGAAGAGTTAAAAAAAGAACTTAATTAACTCTTTCGATATATTCATAGGCACCCATATCAGGTGCCTTATCTGACAATCTGGATACTCCGTATAAATCGAAAGGCAACGATTCAGAATATTTCCTGTCTGCTTTATCAATGGCAGGAGATATTGAATCGGGTCTGAAATCGTATATGTATTTTTCATTATAAGTACCCAGTTTTCTGAATTCTGGCTTATCAGGATAAATACAGTTTTTTGCAAGACTACCTAAATTTGTTTTGGTTCTTATCATGCAGCTTTCAAATAAAATCTCAGGTTGATACTGATTATTTTCTGTAAGAGCTAAACCTACTTCTTCAGTATCAGTACCATATATGATTGAATTTCTGAAACTTGCATGCAATGGATAATTCTTTACTCTTTTAAGTGAATCAACAGTAGCATTTGCTAATACTAAAACTGGTCCATCACGTACAATCAATCCTGAATTCATATAATTTGTAAGTGTACAATGGGTAAAAACAGATCTACCGCCAATAAGGCAAACTGTATAACTGCCACTGTTACTTAATTCTGTATTTGAAATAGAAATTTTTGAATTTATTGACCACAAAGCACTGTAAACAAAATTGTGAACAACAGAATTTGTCATTGTAAATTTTGTACTGTCTGGTGAGGATGATTCTGCAACTATACCATAATATGCTCCTCTTATTTTAACATGATTGAAAGTATTTCCATAACTACTTTCTGTCAAATGTATAAAATGCCATTGGCCAGGATTATAATCGTAAGGAAAATACTCAAGCATATATTCCAGTCTGTCACCTCTGAATGTAACCGGAAGACTCGATTCACCATTTGCTGATATTCTGCCGTGTACAATAACCTTAGAAGAATTGTGCATATAAAATGTCACACCGGGACGAATAGTAAGCGTTACACCCGGAGAAACCACCAGACTGTCATAGACAATGATTGGCAGATCATTTTCGATTATTGTATCTCTGCTTATAATTTTGCTCTTCCATTTTATCGCATTCAGGCTTATAGCTTTCAAAATGATTTTCTTGATTCCATCATCGGTTTTAAAAACTATGGCATCTTCAAGAACTTCCGATTTTTGACCGGGAACTTTTGGAGTAAGGGCAACAAATAAAAATAAACTGTCACCGGCAGGTATTACGACATCTCTGAAAACCCCTGCATTCTCTCCGTCAAGATTAATTCTGAAACCGCTGTTACCTGAAGATAGTAAACTCACCTCACTTATACTCAATGGTTTCTTATCATTATTATACACTTTTAACCAGGCAGTAGAAGTAGTTACACCTGTAAAAATAGTATCAAATGACAATGTATCCTGAGAAAACGTCAAACCCTTGTTGTCTGAAGCAACATCATTACCGGTACAAGATGTAAATAATGTACCGATAATGAATGCCAATATAAATGAAAGTGTGTTTAAGAATCTCATTTAAAAAGATTAATCAAGATTTTTCAAAGTTT
>CAZFUO010000201.1:3928-4624 GCA_964522065.1 uncultured Bacteroidales bacterium
TTATCGGTACATGATGCATATAATGTACCGATAATGAAAATGAGTATAAATGAAAGAGTATTAAAAAATCTCATTTAATTGTCAATCAAGATTTTTCAGAGTTTCAACCAGCAATTTCCAGAAATTTTCAACTGCAGGTATGTGCAATCTTTCATCTGGTGAATGCACTCCTCTCATTGTTGGTCCAAATGAAACCATATCAAGCCCGGGATATTTAGCAAGGAATAGTCCACACTCCAGACCGGCATGTATCGCCTTAATCTTAGGCTGATCTCCAAACAGTTTCTTATAAGTTTCTGCTACATGTCTTAAAATCTCTGAATCAGGATTAGGTTTCCAGCCCGGATATCCTTCTCCATGCGAAACCGCAAAACCTGCAAGACTGAACAATGCTTCAAGTCTTTTACTTATTGCGTGTTTGGAAGACTCAATCGAACTTCTCTGAGAAGTTGTTACAACCCATTTGTTTGCACTCTCAGGTTTAACTGAAGCCAGATTTAATGAGGTTTCGACAAGTCCTGGTAATGAATATGACATTGCTATAACGCCTGTAGGGCATGCATACAAAGTAGATATAAACCTGTTGCTGTCTTTTTTAATTAAAACAGACTCAGGTGCAGACTCAGACTCCAGATCGATATTAAGTTTTGGTTCAAGAGGACCGAACTCATTTTCGAGATCAGCATGGTATTCATT
>CAZFUO010000202.1:0-4622 GCA_964522065.1 uncultured Bacteroidales bacterium
ACACCATTCCAGTACTCAATATATGCATCAGTAGGTTTTGAAATACCTGTTGCCGGAACCACAGAATTATCAATCCACCAATAGACTTCAGTCGATAATATTTTATGAGCCTTGTCCCACTCGTACATTACCCAGTTGTACTTACCGTAATCAGCATCTCCATTCCAGTTGCCATAAGCACCGGCAGAAGGTTTACTCATAGATGAAGTGGAAGAAATACCATCGTTAAGAGCTGTAATTTCTTCCCAACCTGAAACAAATGAAGTTGTAATTTTAGCCTTGGTTGCAAGATTTAATGTATCGCCCGGAGCATTTACAGACACAACACCGGCATATGCAAAACTACCCGTGAGAAAAAAAGCTGATACAAAAAACACTAAGAAAAACGACTTTCCGGTAAAAACTGATTTCATGATACTTTTTTTTTAAAATGAAGTATGCAATTTTAATAAGTTTTTCTCAAAAAGCCCTTAAGACAGTACTGTTATAAATGACAAAAAAGTCCAAAACAATGAAACAAAACGCCAGAATCAAAAACTATCAACATATTCCTTAAACTTCTTGTCTTTGACAATCAGAAGCTTCCACCACGATTTAAGAAAACCGTAACCATAACCGATAAGTTGAGTATAACAAGCAACAACCGACATTAAAGCAACTTTCAGACTTTTATATCTAGCAAGTGCATCTGCAAAAAGTACAAGAGTATAAAAAGCCAGAGGCAATAAAAAAAGCGGAGAAACAAACAATGATAATACTATCAGCATCAAACAACCCAAAACAAAAACAGCAGGTAAAGTATGAACAAGTTTTAAAGTCTCAGGATATCTTATATAAAGATTGATTCTGCCAATGCCAAAATTTCTAACCTGCCTGAAAAACTTTTTAAAATCGGCTCTTCTCTTATGATAAACATAAGCATCCTTAAACAATGCAGTTTTAAATCCGGCTTTTAATATCCTTATTGTAAAATCAATATCCTCAGCAAATCTTAATTTAGGAAAGCCTTTTGTCACCTTATAAACTTCATCAGAAAAACCCATATTAAAACTACGCGGATGAAATTTATCAAGCTTTTCACCACCTCCCCTTATACCACCGGTAGTAAAAAACGAAGTCATGGCAAAATTTATAGATTTCTGAAGATCGGTAAAATCATCACTAACGCTATCAGGCCCGCCAAAAGCATCAACGTAATTTTCTTCAAGACAAGACTTAACTGTAGCAACATAATGAGGAGGAATAATACAATCTGAATCGAGAATCACATTATAATTGCCCGATGCAACCTCACAACCATAATTACGACACATCCCCGGACCCGATTTTACATTCAGAAAATACCTGATATTCAGCCTGTCCATAAAACTCTCAGCAATCTTGTCGCATTTTTCAGTAGAGCCATCCTCAACAACTACAACTTCAAAATCTTTGTAAGTCTGCTTTGTCAAACTATCAAGAAATTCCTGAATTTCACCGGGACGATTGTAAACCGGCACAATTAACGACAATTTTATTTCTCTTTTCACTACAGTTTCAACTTCTGACATGGCAAATTATTTTGATCTGCGAAATTAGGAAATAATGTTGAAACCGCCAGTTTTTAAACAGTGGTATTAGTTTTGAAGAGCACGTCTCTGACTCTCGTTTAATACTTTTCTTCTCACATCAGACTCAGACCTGTACAAACGTACTACCTGATGCGGGTTTAAAACAGTAAGAAACCGCTTGTAATATTTTTGCCTGATATTTAAAATCTTCCTTGACTTAAGAAAGTGATTCTCAATCATTAATTCAACTTCCTGAGAAGATAACTTATTAATATCACCCTGCATCAGCCCCTGCCTGAATTCTCTGTTTACCGCTGCTATTTCTCTCTCATATGCAAGATAAATCGGCCTGAAATTCTTGAAAGTATTATTATCAAGCTTTAAAACTGACTTAAGCTGCTTCAACCTTGATTTTGACATGGTTTGCATCACCTCATCTGCATAATCATTTTGTGCAAAAACAACAACAGATGAAAAACCCAAAATCACAACAATAAATATCCTCAACACAATTTTATTCATAATCTTACAATTAAAAATCCTGTTCATACAAAAAAGCATCAGCCCTGTAAACTCTTTCCAACTCTGACAACTCCTCATCACTCAATTTCGAAATCACATCATCAATACTGTTATCAGATTGTTTTTGAATATTCACAACAAACATTACCAACAAAACCGCAGCTGCCGAAAAACTAACAAAAGTAATCCTAAGCCTTCTTTTCTTTTCGAGAACAACCCTTTGTTTTGCTTTTTCAAGAGTTACCTGAGTAATATTATCAAAAAAACCTTCAGGCACATCAAAAAAATCATTATTTCTCATATCATCAAAGTATCTTAAGTTAAAAACCAGCCTTTGCTTTTCAGGCAACCTTGCAATAGCATCATAAAGCCTTTTCATTATCCATTCAGGATCACGGTTATCAGAGTACTCCATATCGCCACCCTCATACTCCTCATTAAACTGAGTTTCTACCCTCCTTTTCTTCAACAACCTTATACACTCATTTGTGGCAATTTTATAAATCCAGGTAAACAACTTACTCTCACCCTTAAAACTACCTGCATATTTGTAAACCTGAATAAAAGTCTCCTGCAAAACATCCTGAGCATCATCATGCGAATCGAGAAGCCTCCTTACATGAAAGTAAACAGGTTTCTTATATCTATCCATCAACAATACAAAGCCCTTTTCTTTAGATGAGTCAACTTTCATCATCTTCAGAATCTCATCATCAGTTACCATCATCTGCAGTTGAAATTCATTTACAAGTTAGAAGTCAAAAAGTCACATAAGTTAAATCAGAAAAAAATAAAATTACACATTTAACTTTCACCCACAAACACTTTCATACATACAGTTGTTAAACGAAAAACATAAATACAATGAAACACTCAAAATTACTTCTTGCAGCTGCTATCATAATTACAGGCTTTTACTCTTGTCAAAATAGCGAACCCGTTACAGATAACGACGAAACCACTGTAACCATATCTGATGACCAACTTGAAAAAGACTTATCAGAAATAGATATGATAGTTGAAAACAATATAGCAATCAGATCAGCAGGTGACAGTACAGCGACTAATGAATGCCCTGTAGTTACTGTAGACAAAAAAGTTAAACCAGTCGTAATGACTATTGATTATGGTGATGCCTGTACAGGAAAAGATGGCAAAGTCAGATCGGGAAAAATCATTGTAAAAACAGAAAACATCAGCAGATTTTCATCATCAAAAAACAAAACATTCGACAACTTCTATATTAATGGCAGAAAAATTGAAGGTCTTGTAACAAAAGCTATTGTAAAAGATACCGCAAGTAAGTCAATTACTTCAATTGTAACCGAAGATGTAACAATTACCTATCCGGAAGAAGGATTTAAAGCATACAGAAAAGCCAACCTGACCAGAATAAATCTTCGTAATAATGTTACAGACAAACTCGATGATAAAGTAATAAGCTGGGGTAACATCGAAACCACAAGAACAAACGGCGTAGTTGTTCAAAAGACCATAACACAGGAAAATCCACTTATATATAGTGCAGAGTGCAGCGAAATTGTCAGTGGTATTGCAAACTTTAAATCGAGCCTTAACAAAGAATGGTCAATAGACTACGGTAACGGAGACTGTGACAACCAGGCTACAATAACAAGAAACGGGGTTTCTAAGATAATGCCAATATAAAAATACATCAACACAACCCAACATAGTTTTTTAACTGCAGACCTGGCCGCTTTGCTTCTTGCTCCATAGTCAAAAATTGTCGGAGACGTCGAGCAAGCTCTCCGTAAACCTCCCATTTTTGACTATATCGCGAAACAAAGCTAACGAGTGCAGTAATTAAACTTGTTATCATGTAAAGTAAAAAGTTAATCTCTATTAATGTCTGTCAGATTTGAATTGCTATTTTTGAAGAGCATTAAACTATAAAAGGAAAAATGTGTCAAAACAAGTGACATTAATGAATGCATTTCAACAATAACTACCATGAAGAAAAAAGCTTTTTTATTATTTCTGGCATCAATTCTGATTTCGACAGCGTCTCAGGCACAAAGAGTAATGGAAAAATTAAACAGAGGTTTGATTGCTGTAAGAGCAAGCGAAAACACAGCTTTCCTTAGCTGGAGACTACTCTCAAGCGATGACAAGTCTGTTAGTTTTAATGTTTACCGTAAGACAGACAGCGGTTCTGAAGTAAAATTAAACAAAGAGCCGATAGCAAAAGTTACAAATTTCACAGATAACAGCGCCGACTTCAAAAAAGACAATATCTATACCGTAAAAACTGTTTTAAATGGTAAAGAAACCTCTGACAAAGGGAAGTTCACATTAAAAAGCAGCAACGCGCCTTCTCAATACATTTCAATACCTTTAAATACTCCTGACAGATATTCTCCGGGTGACTGTTCGGCAGCCGACCTTGACGGTGACGGAGAATACGAAATAATTGTTCATATGAACGGAATTGGCAGAGATAACGGTTCCGGAGGATTAACAACAGCGCCAATATTTCAGGCATACAAACTGGATGGCACCATGCTTTGGGAAATAAATCTTGGTACAAAC
>CAZFUO010000203.1:0-4599 GCA_964522065.1 uncultured Bacteroidales bacterium
CCTATTCTCAAGCCAACAAAGAAAGACTTAAATGGCTCTTGGAAAATAAAATGATTAAAGGATTTGGTGGTATTGATAAATACTATTCAAAATGAAAATACTTAATACTCTGAAAGCCAAATTATACCAATGAAACAAATTGATTTCCAAGACCTGGCTTGCAGTTTGCGGTAATTACAAAAACAATACCAATAACATCAGATGATAATAAAACAGAGCAAAATTCCTGATTACTCAATTCTGAAAAAAGACGAGAAATCATTCCATTATATTGATTGTTTTCAAAGTCAGAACATATCTATCAGTGCAGATTATGATGTGATTAGTCTTGGAAAATTATTTTTAACCAGTGGACCCAAGTGGGCTGACAGTTTGATGTTGATTCGTGATAAAGTTGTTGGTGTATTTGGATTGAAAACTTCAAATCAGCTTACAGCTGAAGCAAAAAATCCTGATCATTTCAAATTTCAAGTGGGCGAACAACTCGACATTTTCAAAGTGTACGCAATAACTGAAAATGAAATTATTTTAGGAGATGATGACAAGCACCTCGGTTTCAGAGTTTCATTATTACTTGATTGCAAAAATATAGACACAGAGAAAAAGAATATACTGATAACAACAGCTGTAGAATACAAAAATATTTTTGGGCGAATTTATTTTTTACCTGTAAAACCAATCCATCAGTTAATAGTAAAAGGGACAATGAGAGAGATTGTTAGAAAACTAGATAATGAAACTATCTGAAAAAAGTAAATAATGAAGAATCTAAAGAAATATATAGTTTTAGCTCTTAAGGGAGTTGGAATGGGCGCAGCAAATGTAATACCAGGGGTTTCCGGAGGAACGGTAGCGTTAATTACAGGTGTTTTCGAGGAATTAATAGACTCTATTAAATCGTTTGATTTAAAAGCTATTAAGATTTTATTTAAGGGGAAGTTTAAAGAATTTGCAACACATGTAAATTTGGGATTCCTGGTTCCGATATTTATTGGCGTAGCATTAAGTATAATTTCATTAGCAAAAGCATTAGAATTCCTATTAACAAGTTATCCGGTTTTTATATTAGCCTACTTTTTTGGACTTATATTAGCATCAGTCTATTTTGTTGGTAAAACTGTAAAAAAATGGAATGTTTCTGTAGTTATTTCTTTTATTGTCGGAACCTCAATTGCTTTATCACTTACACTCCTGAATCAGGCTACAGAAAACGATAGTTTTTTTTATTTGGTTTTGTGTGGCGTCGTAGCTATATGTAGTATGATTCTTCCCGGAATTTCTGGAGCGTTTACTTTAATGCTTCTGGGTAATTACAATCTTATTGTAATTGATGCCGTAACTAATATTAGAATTGATATTCTTTTGCCGTTTATACTGGGAGCAGGGTTGGGTTTAATTGCTTTCTCACATATTTTATCATGGATTTTTAAAAAATATCGTGACAACACTATTTCGACTCTTACCGGATTTGTTCTCGGAGCATTACCAATTCTATGGCCCTGGAAGACTTTTATTGATTCAAATGGAGATATAATACCTGTAAATAAGTTTGGTGCATATATTGAAATAGATGGAATTGCGACTAAGGATATAATTCCTTATGATGTTAAAGTAATGGTGCCCGATTCGATAGACTCAACTGTCTTTATTGCATTAGCGCTTATGTTAGCAGGTGTAATAACAATATGGCTAATGGAGAAATTTGCCGGAGGAAAGCAAACTTATTAATGATGAAACAGGTAAAAAATGCAAAGATTATTGGAATGAAATCTTATGGTAGTACAGGAAATCCAAAACCCTATAAGCTTTCTGATCAGATTACATTATACTTACCTTCCTGGCAGGCATATACCCTGGATAAAAAACTAATTGAGGGGAATGGAGTAGAGCCTGACATGGAAATAATAAATTCACAAGCTGATTTTATTGGTAAAGATGCTTTATTTAATGAGGTAATTAAATACATCTCACAAATGTCAACTCCCCGTAAATGAAAATTCAAAAGAAATATATTCAAAATAGTTTGCTTTGTGAGCATATATTTTAAATTACAATAAGTGCTTCTCAAAAGATGTCATCTGAAATCTTCTGAGCTTCAAACGTAGTACTCTGGTTCAATGCAAAAACGTCTTTAGATAACATGTTTCACTACCGTTTCCTTTCATGTTTTTTTACACTTAGTCATTGCTAAACTTATTAAAATATGCATATTAGCATGCTCTGTTGATAGATAACCAATAAACCATACAAAAAAATCTTATATCTTTGTGTTTATAAATTAGTCTGAATTAACCCTTAAACTATATTATGAAACTGAGATTTATTTTACTTTCTTTAGCCGCATACGGTTCAATGACATTATGTGCGCAAAATTACACAACCGGTAATCCGGCGGATCCTACCAATTACGGCTACCTTAAAAATTATCTTCCGCTCAAGCAATATATTAATTATGAGAAGTATCCAAACTTCAGGCTGGGAATTGCCATCGGTGGCAATGATTACCTTAACAACAGTACTGTTAAAGCAGTTGTAAATGGTTATTTCACAGAAGTCGTAACGGGTAATGAAATGAAGATGTCAAGTTGTGTGAATAACAGTGGGACAATGAATTTCGGTACAGTTATCAATTTTGTAAATTCTGCATCTGCTGCCGGTATAAATATATTCGGACATACTCTTGCATGGCATTCACAACAACCTGTAGGCTATCTTAACGGTTTAATCAAGGATAAAGCTCCGTTGCCCATCGAAGGCAGTGATACTACTGTATGGTCGTTGATGAAGTCTAAGGACTTCACACAAGACAAAAGCATCGGTTGGACTTCGGACAAAACAACATATGGATATACAACCACTTTCGTAAGTGATGGTCTTCAGGTACATACCACTAAGAAGGTCAACTCCTGGGAGGTTCAATACATAGTTATGGATAACATCCCGACTGTAAAGGGCGAAACTTATAAAATGACCATTACAGTAAAAGGATCGGCTGCCGGAAATATTCACAGTAAACTTGGAGACTGGAGCGGAGGAGCAAGTGCAGAAATACCTTTCACCACGACATGGAAGGATGTGGTTATCAACTACACCAGTACTTTAAATAACAGTTTTCTGCTTTTCCAGAACGGAGATTTCGTTGGTGATATCTGGATTAAAAACATCAGATTTGATAAGTCAGTTGAAGGTAAAAAGGCTTCCCGTAGCTGTATAATAATGAATGCAACTGCAAAGAATGCTAATGTATGGGATAACCAGTTCTGGATTAAGTTAGGAAGTTTCAGAAGTGGTGACAAATATGAGTTCTCTGCCGATGTAAGAGCAGACAATGCAGCAAAGGCATCAACTCAAATACATAATGCTCCGGGAAGTTACGTTAACTATCAGGCTATTGGTGATGTCAACTTCACAACAGATTGGAAGACAGTTACAAAATCTGGAACATTTACCAGCGCCGGGCAGTCAATAGCCTTTAATCTCAATGAATATACTTCTGCCAATAACTATTATTTAGACAATGTCAGCTTTAAGGTTAACGGAGTGGAACTTGTTAAGAATGGCAATTTCGAGGGAACAGATGTTTCATCTTTTGCATGGAAACGTTTCGGCGAAAGCTTGATTGCGCCCACCATCTCAAACTACCAATACGTTCAACTTCCTCAGAGCATTCCTTTATCAAATCAGGTAAAGCATGATACTCTGGTCTTTGCCATGAGCAGATGGATTAACGGTATGATGAGTGCCTGCGGTGGTAAAGTAAAAGCTTGGGATGTTGTAAATGAGGCTATTTCAGGAGGTGATTCAGACGGAGATGGAGTTTATGACCTTCAACATTACAATGGTGATGAAAGTAATTTCTTTTGGCAGGATCACATGGGTGACCTTGAATATACACGTCAGGCAGTACGATTGGCTCGTTTGCATTATGCCAGTTCAATGGCTTCAAAAGGAGGTGACGATGGTAAACTGACACTTTTTGTTAATGACTACAATCTGGAAAGTGACTGGGATGGTAACGGAAAACTCAAATCTCTGATTAAATGGATAGAACGTTGGGAAGCCGACGGCGTAACAAAGATTGACGGTATTGGCTCTCAGATGCACATATCATGCTATATGAATGAGTCAACCCAGACTAGTAAGAAGAATGCAGTTGAGAACAGTTTTAAACTTATGGCTGCTACCGGAAAACTGGTTCGTATCAGTGAATTAGACATGGGTATGGTAGATGCTGCCGGTAAAGACGTGCCAACAGCTAATATGACAGAAGCAATGCATCAGCGTATGGCATCTTATTACGAATGGATTATTAAGAAATATCTGGAGATTGTTCCTGCAAAACAGCAATGGGCTATCTGCCAGTGGTGTGCGACCGATTCTCCTACAAATAGCGGGTGGCGTGCAAACACACCTGTGGGACTTTGGACACTCGATTGGTACCGCAAGCATACATATGCCGGTTTCGCACGTGGTCTTGGAGCACCGACAAACCCAACAGCTATGAACAATGTCAAAGAAGATTTAAACAAACCTGATTCTTCCCCGATTTACAATCTGTTAGGTCGTAATGTAGGCAATGATTTTGAACAACTACCAGCA
>CAZFUO010000204.1:0-4589 GCA_964522065.1 uncultured Bacteroidales bacterium
GCTTATAGGTTCACCTTCATCATATCCTACATATCCCGGAGGTGAACCTATAAGCCTTGTTACTGAAAACTTTTCCTGATATTCAGACATATCTATTCTGGTCATTTTGTTCTCATCATCAAAGAGATAATCTGCAAGAGCTTTGGCTAATTCTGTTTTACCTACACCCGTAGTTCCCAGGAATATAAATGACCCTATTGGACGTTTTGGGTCGTTTAACCCTGCTCTGCTTCTTCTCACAGCATCCGAAACCGCTTCTATTGCCTCGTTTTGACCGATAACTCTTTTGTGCAGTTCTTCTTCAAGATGTAACAGCTTTTCCTTTTCGCTTTGCATCATTTTTTTTACAGGTATTCCTGTCCACCTCGAAACCACTTCTGCAATATCTTCTTCATCAACTTCTTCTTTTATCATTGGTCTGTCTCCCTGGATATCGTGAAGCTGATTTTTTGTGGTTTCGATATTGGCCTGAGTTTCTTTTATTTTACCGTACCTTATTTCTGCTACTTTACCGTAATCACCTTCTCTTTCAGCTTTATCGGCCTCAAATTTCAGATTTTCCAGATCTATTTTGCCTTGTTGAATCTTGTTTATCAGAGTTTTCTCTGAATTCCACTTTACTCTGTACTTGTTGCCTTCTTCCTTAAGGTTTGCAATTTCCTCGTTAAGTTGTGCAAGCTTGATATTGTCATTTTCTCTTTTAATTGCTTCTCTTTCGATTTCGAGTTGCATTATAGTACGGTCAATTTTGTCTAACTCTTCGGGAACGCTGTCAACTTCTAGCCTAAGCTTTGCTGCCGCTTCGTCCATAAGGTCAATTGCTTTGTCCGGCAAAAATCTGTCTGATATGTATCTTGATGATAGCTCGACTGCTGCTAAGATAGCATCATCTTTAATCCTGACTTTGTGATGGTTTTCGTACCTTTCTTTCAATCCTCTTAATATCGAAACCGTACTTGCTTCGTCGGGTTCATTAACCAAAACTATTTGAAACCGCCTTTCGAGAGCTTTGTCCTTTTCGAAATATTTTTGGTACTCATTAAGAGTAGTTGCACCTATTGCTCTGAGCTCACCTCTTGCCAGAGCAGGTTTTAAAATATTGGCTGCGTCCATACCGCCTTCGCTATTACCTGCTCCTACAAGGGTATGTATTTCGTCTATGAAGAGTATTATTTCACCTTCTGATTTGATTACTTCGTTTACAACAGATTTAAGCCTTTCTTCAAACTCACCTTTATATTTTGCACCTGCGACCAGGGCTCCCATATCGAGTGAGTACAACTGTTTTGATTTCAGATTTTCAGGTACATCACCTCTTATTATTCTGTGTGCAAGACCTTCTGCTATAGCTGTCTTACCAGTACCTGGTTCGCCTATAAGTATAGGATTGTTTTTTGTACGTCTGCTTAAAATCTGAAGTACACGTCTTATTTCTTCGTCTCTTCCTATAACGGGATCGAGTTTGCCTGATCTTGCCCGCTCGTTTAAGTTTATTGCATATTTGTTAAGTGAGTTGTACGTTTCTTCTGCACTCTGACTGTTTACTTTGTTGCCTTTTCTTAATTCTTTTATTGCTGAGATTAACAGTTTTTCTTCGATGCCGCTGTCTTTTAAAATTGCAGATACAGCTGTCTTTTGACTTACTAATGCCAGTAGTATAAATTCGAGTGATACAAATTGATCGCCTTCTTTACCTGAATACTCCACAGCTTTTTGCAATACTTTGTTTGCATCACCAGACAGGTATGGTTCTGCATTACTTACTCTTGGGTAAGTATCGAGTATTTTGTCAAGAGCCGGTTTTATTTGTCCTGCATTTACTCCCGACTTGTTAAATAAATAATTTACAACTTCTTCTCCTGTATTTAGTACTCCATAAAGAAGATGTGCTGCTTCAATTGCTTGCTGCTGCCTGCTTTGAGCGGTTTCGATAGCTTTTTGAACTGCTTCCTGTGCTTTGATTGTAAAATTGTTGAAATTCATAGCTGTGATGTTTTATTAAGATATCAGCAAAATACCTGCCAATTGATAAAAATGTCATAGTGGCTTGAATGTTTTTTAAAAAATGACAAAATGGCATGATGAAAAAATCTTGCTTTGTTATAAATATACATTACTTTTGCATATTAAAAGTTTTATCAATCAAATACCTTATTAAATATGAAAAGGTTTATAATATTAACTTCTATTGCCACAATTATGATTGCAGCATCCTGCAGTAAGCAAACAGCAGATACATCAGCAACTAAAGATCTGGACATGGCTAATCTTGATACATCAGCTATTCCGGGTAAAGATTTTTACAGATTTGCAACAGGTGGATGGTCTGACGCCAATCCAATTCCTGATGAGTATTCAAGATATGGTTCGTTCGATAAGTTGAGAGAAGATAATCAAAAGCAGATTAAAGAACTTATTGAGGAGCTGGGTAAGACTGAACATGAGAAAGGTAGTGTTGCAAAGAAAATTGGCGATCTATACACAATAGGAATGGATAGTGTAAAAATCAATAAAGATGGTAGTGGCCCTATTAAGGGTGAGCTGGCTGATATTGCTGCACTTACTACTACTGAAGATATTATTAAGAAGGTAGCAAGCCTGAGGCGATATGCTTCTGATCCTTTTATTGGTTCTTACATTGGAGCCGATGATAAAAATAGTAAAATGAATATTCTTCATGTTTATCAGGCTGGTTTGGGTCTGGGTGACAGGGATTATTATTTGTTGAATGATGAGCAATCTGTCAAGTTGAGAGAGGGTTATGTTAATCTGATTAAAACTCAGTTTGTAAATGCCGGTTTCACTGCCGAGCAATCTGCTAAAGCTGCTGCTTCGGTTATGAAAATCGAAACCGCTCTTGCAACTGCTCACTTTCCTAAGGAAAAAACCAGAATTCCCGAGCTAAACTATCATAAGCTTAATGTTGATCAGTTAAATGATTCTGTTGCTGCTTTTGACTGGAAATTGTTTTTTGATGGTATTGGTGCCATAAATCTGAAGTCTTTGAATGTTGCACAGATTGAGCCAATTGCGGTTTCGGTAAATTTAATTAAATCAAGTCCTGTAGAAGATACTAAGGCTTATCTTTCATGGTGTCTTATTAATTCTGCTGCAGGATACCTGAGCGATAATTTTGTGAATGCTAATTTTGACTTTTATGGTAAGCAGTTGAGTGGTGCTTTGTCAATACAACCAAGATGGAAACGTACTGTAAGTACTGTTGATGAGTC
Source organism: uncultured Bacteroidales bacterium (assembly GCA_964522065.1). Taxonomy (GTDB): domain Bacteria; phylum Bacteroidota; class Bacteroidia; order Bacteroidales; family UBA1402; genus UBA8389. The sequence continues at coordinate 3,231 of CAZFUO010000204.1, forward strand.
TTTGGGTGAGGCTGTAGGCCAGATGTATGTTGAAAAGTATTTTCCTGCAAAAGCTAAAAAGAGAATGCTGAAGCTGGTTGATAATCTTAAGATTTCTTTGGGTGAAAGAATTGAGAATCTTGAGTGGATGAGCCCTGAAACTAAAGCTAAAGCGAAGGAAAAGCTTTCAACTTTTATTGTCAAAATTGGTTATCCTGATAAATGGAGAAGCTATAATGCTCTTGTAATTAAGAATGATAGCTATTGGGCTAATATTGTAAGATCTTCTGGTTTTGAATATGACTATAATATGGGCAAGCTTGATCAGCCTGTTGATAATTCAGAATGGTTTATGACTCCTCAGACTGTTAATGCTTATTACAATCCGACTACTAATGAGATTTGTTTCCCTGCCGGAATTTTACAACCTCCTTTCTTCTATATGGATGGTGATGACGCAATTAACTATGGTGCTATTGGTGTTGTTATTGGTCATGAAATGACTCATGGTTTTGATGATCAAGGTAGTAAGTACGATAAGGATGGTAATCTTGCCAACTGGTGGACTGAAGAAGATAAAAGTCGTTTTGAAGAAAGGACGAAAGTGCTTGTTACTTATTTTGACAGTATAAAAGTGCTTGGTGACCTTCGAGCAAATGGTACTTTTACTTTGGGTGAAAATATTGCTGATCATGGTGGTCTGCAGGTGTCATACAATGCTTTCCTGAAAACTAAAAACGGTAAATCAAAGAAACAAACTGAAGGATATACTCCTCAACAAAGATTTTTCTTGTCATATGCTAATCTTTGGGCTGGAAATGTAAGAGATGAAGAGATTGTGAGATTAACTAAAATCGATCCTCATTCATTAGGAAAATGGCGTGTGAATGGCGCACTACCTCATATCTCTGCATGGTATGAAGCTTTTGGTATAACAGAAAAAGATGCAATGTATTTACCTGAAAAAGAAAGAGCTTCGATTTGGTAAAATATCTGAATAAAAGAATCTAAAGATATTTCTTTATATATTTATGCCAATAGTACATTAAAGTGTATTATTGGCATTTATTTTTTAGGATTGTCTTATTTTTGTTTTTAATTGTCTGTTTTGCGCTTTTAAGTATTTGCATTCATGACTTTTTTTGCCAGATAATATTTAATCTAATTACTGATGAAAACTAAATTTGTATTTTTAGCATTACTTTTTGTTTCAACAGGTATAAATGCTTTTTCAAAAGGCTTAAATAATCAAAATGTTATGATTGAAAATAAAAAAGTCTCTTTACCCGGAAAATATTCAGGATATAGTGAGGCAAAATACTCATATGAGTACAGTTTGACTTCTGAGTACATTGAAATGCGTGATGGTACAAAACTTGC
>CAZFUO010000205.1:0-4573 GCA_964522065.1 uncultured Bacteroidales bacterium
GGTTTTTAGATCAAAGAGATCTTGTTCACTCACTCGACCCGACCAGACCTGTTACACTAGCTCTATTCAGACCAAACGAAATGAAGGTTTATGAAAACGGTTTTGCTGAGTTGATGGATATTGTAGGTCAAAACTACAGAGAAACTGAACTTATTGCAGCCTGGAAATCTAAATCTGAAAGGAAAGTTATCGGAACGGAAAACAGACATGACAACGCCACATGGTTGTACCTGAGGGACAACCCGTTTATGTCAGGACAATTTCTTTGGACAGGCATAGACTATCTGGGTGAGGCAAATTGGCCTGAAATTTCATGGGGTTCAGCACTGCTTGACCGCAATGGCTTTATGAAACCTGCGGGCTATGAGCGTCAAAGCTGGTGGAGCAAAAAGCCAATGGTTAAAATTGTAAGAAGCGAGGACAATGGCGGAAAAGGTGGTTTAAAAATGGACTGGACTCCTGCTGATTTCGGTACTTATGACGAGGCATATATTTATGTGTACAGCAATTGTGAAGAAGTTGAGCTATTCTTAAATAATGAGTCTAAAGGTAAATTACCTATAAACAAGGATGCTTCACCCAGATTCTGGAACATAGGATTTGAACCGGGCACAATTAAAGCAGTTGGCTATAATTCAGGAAAAGAAGTAGTTACCGACATTATTAAAACCGCCGAAACCGCAGATAAAATTATTCTTTCTGTTGAAAAAACAACAATTAAAAACAACTGGGACGACTTGATTTATGTAAAAGCAAGTCTAATTGATAAAAATGGAAATGTAAATCCAAACTTCAATCCTGTAATAACTTTTACAGTATCCTCAGAAGGAATTCTTAATTCTGTAGACAACAGCAACATAACCTCTCACGAAAAGTATAAAACCAACTCAAGAACAGCATACAACGGACAGGCTTTAGCATTAATACAAGCTAAAGCTAAATCAGGTTTTATAACTGTCACTGCAAATGCAGAAGGTTATAAAAGCAGCAGTATAAAAATTGAAATAAAACCCTGATTATTTGTTGTGCTCCACCCAAATAAGTTGGTCTGTAGCAAAACCTAATTCCCGTGCGATATTAAGATACGAATCTTTGATATCTGCGGGAATTGTTTTTTCTCTTGAAAGTATCCAAAGGTAACTCAAATCTTTACCTGCTACCAATGAATATTTATAATCACTGTCTAGAGCAATAACATTATATCCAGCATAAAATGGTCCAAAAAATGAGACTTTTAGCATAGCTTCACCGTTTTTGCCAATAACTTTAGCTTTTCCAACTGCCTGTTTCCACTCATTTTTTGAATAGTTATACCCTCTGTTTATTACTTTAATACTGCCATCGTCATTCATTGAATATTCTGCAGTTGTATTATTTAAACCCCTTTCAAAACGGAAATCCATTCTGGCAATTTCATACCACTTTCCTAAATACTTATTAGAATCGAAAGAGCCTACAGCTACTGCACCTTTAGGTATCGTTGAGCAAGCTGTAAATAAAAGCAATCCGGTAATTCCGGAAATTAATAATTTAATCATGGCTATTTTTTTAAGGTAAAAAAGGCGTCAGGTGCCAAAGCACACAGACGCCTATCTTGAGTTGAGCTAAAAAATCAATTATTTTCAGGACGCAATTTACGAACAACTGCACCTGTACGCCACATTTCGCTTTCACGAAGTGCTTTTAATTCTTCTTCAAGTTTTTCTCTGTAATCAGGTTTTGAATTAGAATCTATAGAACGCTGAGCCTCATTTCCACAAGCAACTTCAGCATATAATTTTTCAAAAACAGGTTTTGAAGCATCATGGAAAGGTCCCATCCAATCCAAAGCTCCTCTTTGAGCTGTAGTAGAGCAATTTGCATACATCCAGTCCATACCGTTCTTTGCAAACAAAGGCATAAGAGACTGAGTTAATTCTTCAACAGTTTCATTGAATGCTTCAGATGGTGTGTGACCATTAGCACGCAAAACTTCGTATTGAGCTAAAAGAATTCCCTGAATAGCACCCATTAATGTACCGCGTTCGCCTGTAAGGTCAGAATAAACCTCACGTTTAAATGTGGTTTCAAATAAATAACCTGAACCTACACCAATACCTAATGCAACAACTCTGTCAAAAGCCTTGCCTGTAGCATCCTGGAAAATTGCATATGAAGAATTCAAACCGCGACCTTCAAGAAACATTGTTCTAAGTGAAGTTCCCGATCCTTTTGGTGCTACCAAAATAACATCAACATCAGCAGGAGGTACGATATTTGTACGATCTTTGTAAGTAATAGCAAAGCCATGAGAAAAATAAAGGGCTTTACCAGGTGTAAGATATTGTTTGATGCGTGGCCATACTTCAATTTGAGCAGCATCAGACAATAAAAACTGGATTACAGTTGCACGTTGACATGCTTCTTCAATTTCAAAAAGGGTTTCGCCTGGCACCCAACCATCTGCAATTGCCTTATCCCAAGTTTTGCCTCCTTTTCTCTGACCAACAATCACGTTAAATCCGTTGTCACGAAGATTAAGAGATTGACCAGGGCCCTGAACTCCATAACCGATAACTGCGATTACTTCGTCTTTCATCACTTCTAGTGCTTTTTTGAGAGGAAACTCATCGCGGGTAACAACGTTTTCGTCGATGCCGCCAAAATTCATTACTGCCATTTTTGTTTTTTTAATCTGGATAATTGTGATAAACTATAATATTATCGGGGGACAAAGTTACATATTATTCATTAAATAGCATTGCAGCTCTACAAATAATGTCATTATCCCTTCTCATTTCAAATCTGCAAGACCTTGTATCATCATGTGATTGGAAGATCTCAACTTTCTCTCCAAAACATACCTCATTAAGATAATTAATATCAATCCTTTTAATCGTACTATTCATAAAAAATTCCAAAGGAAAAAGATCAATCATCCACTCAATATATTTCATACTGTTTGCATGCCTGTTAAAGTCAATATCGCTATATTTAACTCTGTGTCTTGAAACAGAATCACCTCCTACAGCTGCAATTCTTGCAGGTTTATCAATAAGAGATGGTATTCCTGTTGCAAATGCTGAATAATCAGAACCGCTCAAATCTAAAGCTTTGCGGGTTTCCATATCAAGCATGCACCATACACTGGTTCCGGCACCAATAATTTCTGCATCTTTACTCAAAATCTTAAAATTACGTGTTGTAAAAACTCTTCCGTAATCTTCAATCCAGGTTTCGATACTAAAATGCTCGTCAGTACCGGGATATCGGTAAAACTCAAAAGCCAGTCTGGACGCAACCCATGCTTTGCCCTCCTGGTGAAGCTCATGAATACCAAATCCATTTTCCTGAGCATTTTTACCTGCAGTATGTAGCAGGTAACCAATCATTTGTGTAAGCCTGATGGATTCTTTAAAATCGACATCCATAGGCTGCACCTGATAAAAATATTCAGCTACTTTACGCATTAAAGGCTTTTTCTCTTTTAGCATCAAGTTCTTCTAAAAAGTCACTCAGCCTTTCGACGGGCGATCTTGTAATTGCAATTCTACCTGATCTTACAAACTGATTTACCTTATATTTACTTAATTCATCAAAAAGCTGTTGAGTAACTTCAGTATGACCTGAAAGCTCCAACACAGCATAAGTTCTGTTAACTTCAATAATTCTGGCATTATACTTTCTTACCAGAGTTTCAATTTCAGGATTGTCAAGCAAGGAATCTGTAGGAATCTTATAAAGCGCAACTTCCTGGAAAATAACCTCATCATCAGTATAGAAATATGCCTTTAATATATCAATTTTCTTTTCAATTTGCTTTACAACCTTAACCATCTGCTCATACTCTGCCTCAACAGTAATAGTAAACTTATGAATGCCCGGTATAGTAGATTTCGAAACCGTGAGGCTTTCGATATTTATATGTCTTCTTGTAAATATAATGGTAATCTGATTTAGCAGACCGACCATATTTTCTGTATAAACAGTAACTGTATATAATTTTGTTTCCATATTATCAGTCTCCTAAAATTATGTTGTCAACATTGGTTCCGGCAGGTATCATAGGATAAACCATACCATTTTCCTCTACTTCAACTTCAAGTAAATAAGGTCCCGGAGTATCAAGCATTACCTTAATGGCCTCATCTAAATCTTCTCTTTCAACTACAAGCTTTCCTGGTATTCCATAAGCTTCAGCGATTTTAGGAAAAGACGGATTTTTTAAAACAGTCGAGGAATATCTTTCTCTAAAGAAAAGCTCCTGCCATTGCCTTACCATTCCTAAGAACTTATTATTCAGAATAATCATTTTTACAGGAATATTATACTCCATAATTGTTCCCAGCTCCTGTATAGTCATTTGAATACCGCCATCGCCACTAAACATACAAACCTGCCTGTCGGGAGCGCCTAACGCTGCACCTAATGCAGCAGGTAATCCAAATCCCATAGTACCCAATCCACCAGAAGTGACAAGACAACGTTTGCTGTCATATTTAAAATATCTGACAGCCATCATCTGATTTTGTCCAACATCAGTAACCACAATTGCACCCTTATTTGTCGCTTCAGCTACTTTATGAACAACTTC
>CAZFUO010000206.1:0-4573 GCA_964522065.1 uncultured Bacteroidales bacterium
GTTACAATGTTTTCCCGGGATATTCAAGTAGTGCTGACGTATTCGAACCCGCTGATGAATATAAAGGCGACTTTGCAAGAACCTATTTCTATATGGTAACCTGCTATCAGGATTATAACTGGAGATATACATATATGGTTGATCAGAATGTTTATCCGACACTCAAAACCTGGGCAAAAAACCTTTTATTACAATGGCACAGGCAAGATCCTGTAAGCACTAAGGAGATTAACAGGAATGAAGCGGTTTTTAAGATTCAGAACAACAGAAATCCTTATATAGACTATCCCAATCTGGTTGAATATATTTGGGGTGATTCTGTAAATTATACATACAAGCTAAATATTGTCGATACAAAACCTGCTCTGGCAACTCCAACAAATGATACTAAGCTTGACTTTGGCGCATTAATAGAAGGCGATAAAAAATCAAGAACGCTATTTGTTAAAGGTAGCAATATTAATTCCGGTTTATCAATTTTTATTGAGCCCGAATATGATTACAAGCAATTTTCTGTTTCGGTTGACAGGGTCTCAAAAGATCAGGCAAATACAGGTTATAAACTAAGCGTAAATTACAACCCGTCTACTACCGGAAATCATACTGCGTCAATTATTATTTATGATGGAGGAATTCAGGGAAGTGTCAAGGTAAGCATGACTGGATTATCATTTAAATCTGACAGCTTAAAAACTCCTGAATTATTACCCGCAACAAATATTACTAACAGCGGTTTCACTGCAAACTGGAAACCGCAAAATTTTGCTGACAGCTATTGTCTTATTGTGTACAAATATTCAGATGGTCAGAAGTATGCTGTTAACATTATAGATAGTATTCCTGAGAGCGGATATGAGATAAGTGGTCTCGAACCGGGAAATGATTATACTTATTCCTTAAAAACAAGAATAGGAAGTATGCTAAGCCCGGAATCATCTGAAATGCCTGTTAAACTTGTCTCGAAAGTTTACAACAATTATGTAGTTGCTGGCCTGGATATTTATGTTTCTGAAGGTAATTTGTATGTGAAGACTAGCAGGAGTGGATGTGAGATTGAATTGTTTGATATTTACGGAAGGAGATTGTGCCGATTGATTTCAAATGGTGGAGTACAGACAATCAATGATGTAAAACCTGGTACGTACATAGTTAAATATCAGGGGAAATCGATAAAAGTTATAAAATAGTATAGAACTTGGTATAATTTTACTACTATGTATTGCATGGTACTGTTTTTCTGCTTATATTTGCAGAAAATTACATAATCATGGATATCGAAAACGTTAAATCACAAATGCGCAAGGGCTTTCTGGAGTATTGCATCTTGCTGATTTTGAGGAAAAAGCCTTCTTATACCAATGAGATTATCGAGGGTTTGAAAGGAGCCAGACTAATCGTTGTTGAGGGAACCCTTTATCCTTTGCTCACCAGGCTTAAAAATGATGGTCTTCTCTCTTATGAATGGGTCGAGTCAACTCAGGGTCCACCCAGGAAGTATTTCTCACTAACCGAATCAGGACATGCTACATTATTAGAATTAGAGTCGGCATGGAATGAACTGGCAAATTCTATTAATCACCTTAATGAAAATTAAACACACAACTATATATGAAAAAAACATTTAGTGTAAACCTGGGTGGACTGGTTTATAATATTGATGAGGATGCTTATATACAATTGACTGACTATTTGCAGGATGTAAAAAGGCATTTGGGAAATGATGCTTCTTCTGAAGAAGTTCTAAACGACATTGAGCAACGTATCAGTGAGTTGTTTACAGAATGGATGCAGGGAAAAAGAGAAGTTGTAACCTCTGCAGATGTAACCAGAATAATTGATATTCTAGGACGACCTGAGCAATTTGATACAGAAGAAGGTAATGAGTCTGAAAAGACTTCGGCCGGAGATAATACATCTGGTGAAGAAAAATCACAGTCTTCCAAAAAGACTGAATATCATGACGGGCCAAGACGCAGACTTTATCGTGATACAGACAATGCAGTTTTGGGTGGTGTATGTTCAGGTATCGCTGCATATTTAAATGTCGGTGTGGTTTTGTTAAGGGTAATTGTATTTATTATGATATGGTTTGGAGGTTCGGGACTTCTGATTTATATTTTGTGCTGGATCATTATTCCTGAAGCCAGAACAGCAGCTCAAAAGCTGGAGATGAAAGGGGAAGATGTCACTCTCGATAATATTGAAAAAAAAGTAAAGGAAGAGTTTTTCAGAGCTAAAGACAGGTTTGGTAATTATGTTGAAACCAATGATGTTAAAGATAAGACAAGAAACTTTGGACAAAGACTGGGAGACTTTATTCTGATTTGTATAAAAGTATTGCTTGGTTTTATTGCAGGTATTATTGGCATATCAGGACTTCTTACACTTATAGCATTAATTTTTGCTTTGATAGTGTTGTGGACTGGCGGACCTTTGTTTTTTGGTAACTGGATTGACCTGCCTTTTGTTTATGATTATTCAATGCAATCTACTGCTTCGTTGCTGACATTAGGTATAATTCTTGCAATTGGAATACCGTTTATAGCAATTTTCAATTTGCTTTTCGGAAGACTTTTAAACTTAAAACCTACTCCAAAATGGCTAAACTGGACAGCACTAATTTTGTGGTTTGTTGGTCTTGCTTTAGTGATTGTGCCCGGATTGCACTTTATAGGTAATTACGGATTTAACTGGTGGGTGTAAAAAAATATTAAAAATGATTAGATGTACTGTGCTGAACTGTATTGATTGCAAAAACTAAATGGCAATAACAGGTTGCAGTTTTGCTGTGCTGATTTTGTTGATTGATTTGATTACCGGCCTCGAAAGGGGCCGGTTTTTTGCGTTTAAGGCCTTTTTAGCATTTGTGAATTACCCTTAATATACATACATTTGAGAACGAAAAACATGTATTTTAAATATAAATAAGCAAACATGAGCCAGTTTTCTCAGGAAGAAATTTTGGACTTGCGCCTTAAATCTGAAGAGCTTCGTAAAAGAACAATCCAGATTATTTACAAAGCAAAGGCAGGTCATACGGGAGGTTCTCTCTCATCTATAGACGTACTCACCACATTATATTTTAAAGTGATGAATTACAAACCTGAAACACCGGATTGGTCGGAAAGGGACAGGTTTATTATGAGCAAGGGACACAGCGTAGAGGGTTTGTATTGCGTACTTTCAAAAGCCGGATTTTTTACCGATGAAGTATTAGATACATACGGAGATTTCAAATCAGTTTTGGCAGGCCATCCAACAAGAAAGGTAAAAGGTGTTGAAGTTAACAGCGGTGCATTAGGCCACGGATTACCTGTTGGTACAGGTATGGCTATAGCAGCAAAAATGGACGGTAAGCCATACAAAACCTATGTCCTTATGGGCGACGGAGAACAGGGTGAAGGTTCTATTTATGAGGCAGCTATGGCAGCAGGTCATTATAAACTTGACAACCTTGTTGCAATTATAGACAGAAACGGACTTCAGATAAGTGGAAAAACCGAAGATGTAATGGGACTCGAACCAATGCGTGAACGCTGGGAAAGTTTTGGATGGGAGGTCTATGAAGTAGATGGTAACGATATAGAATCACTTTTAAATGTCTTTGCATCAATAAAAAATAACGGGAAACCACACCTTATCATATCGCGTACCATAAAAGGTAAAGGAGTTTCATATATGGAAAATGTAGCAAAATGGCATCATGGTGTTCCAAGTCAGGAACAGTTTGCAACAGCTATGACCGAATTTGATGAACGTATTAAAACCTTAAAAGGAATTTTATAATGTCAAACACTATACCATGCCGTAAGGCATTTACAGATACAATGCTTGCTTTAGCCACTGAAAATAAAAATGTGGTAGCAGTAACAACCGATGCAAGGGGATCGGTTACACTTAATGACTTTGCAGACAAACTACCAGAGCAATTTGTAGAATGTGGCATAGCAGAACAAAACGCAGTGGGCATAGCTGCCGGTCTGGCATCTTGCGGAAAAACTGTTTTTGTATGCGGCCCTGCATGTTTTTATGTAGCCAGAAGTCTTGAACAGGTAAAGGTAGATCTGGCTTATTCAGGATTTAAAGTCTGTGTACTGGGAGTAAGCGGCGGAGTCAGCTATGGAGCACTGGGTGCAACCCACCATAGTCTTCATGATATAGCTGCCGTAAGAACATTTCCCGGTATAAAAGTAGTTTTACCCTGCGATATTTATCAAACAGAAAAACTTGTTAAAGCATTTGCAGACCAGGACGAACCAATGTATGTAAGAGTAGGCAGAAACGCAGTTGAAAATGTTTATTCAGAAAGTAATTGCCCTTTTGAATTAGGCAAAGCAAATATGCTTATGGACGGAAGTGACCTGACAATTATTGGTACCGGTGAGACTGTCTATCATTGCCTTAAGGCTGGTGAAGAATTACTAAAACATGGTATAAAGGCCAGGGTTTTAGATATGCACACAATAAAACCTCTCGATGAAAAAGCCATTCTTAAAGCAGCTGCCGAAACCGCAAAAATCATAACCGTAGAAGAACACAGCATTTTTGGAGGACTCGGAGCTGCAGTAGCTGA
>CAZFUO010000207.1:0-4567 GCA_964522065.1 uncultured Bacteroidales bacterium
CATGTACTCCTGATTCGTTACCACCTCCGTATTTCTCAATGAACTGTAGTCTTTGTGCTTCATTCCAGCAATATTCTTCAACTTTACCTTTCTTGCACAAATACAATGGCGGAGTAGCAATATATAAATAACCGTTTTCAATAAGCACCTTCATTTGTCTGAAGAAGAATGTCATCAGTAGTGTGTCGATGTGGCTGCCATCGACATCGGCATCGGTCATAATTATAATCTTATGATATCTTAATTTGCTTATGTTTAATGCCTTTGAGTCTTCCTCAGTTCCAATCGTTACTCCAAGTGCAGTGTAGATATTACGTATTTCTTCGTTTTCAAAAATCTTATGCTGCATTGCTTTTTCAACATTAAGTATTTTACCTCTAAGTGGTAAAATTGCTTGAAACTGACGCGAACGTCCCTGTTTAGCGGTTCCGCCCGCGGAGTCACCCTCAACAAGGAAAAATTCACACTTCACAGGATCTTTCTCTGAACAGTCAGCAAGTTTGCCGGGTAGTCCTCCGCCTGAAAGTGGAGACTTGCGTTGAACCATTTCACGTGCATGACGGGCAGCATTTCTTGCGGTTGCAGCTAAAACAACTTTTTCAACTATCATTTTAGCTTCCTTAGGATGCTCTTCCAGATAATTACCCAAAGCTTCACTAATTGCCATTTCAACAGAACCCATAACTTCGTTATTACCAAGTTTGGTTTTTGTCTGTCCTTCAAACTGAGGTTCGGCAACTTTTATTGATATAACAGCCGTAAGGCCTTCTCTAAAGTCATCTCCAGATATCTCAATCTTCAACTTCTCAAGCATTTTGGAGTCTTCGGCATACTTTTTAAGAGTTCTGGTAAGTCCTCTTCTGAAACCGGTAAGGTGAGTACCACCTTCTATCGTGTTGATATTGTTTACATAAGAGAAAATATTCTCATTGTAAGACTGATTGTACATCATTGCAACTTCAACTGGTGTACCAAATTTATCTGTAGAAATGTGAATAACATCTTCCATCAATGACTCTCTCGACTCGTCAAGAAACTTGACAAAGCCTTTTAGGCCTTCTTCAGAGAAATACACTTCTTGTTTATATTCACCATTTTCCATTACCTGACGTTTGTCAGTGAGTGAAAGTTTTATGCCTGAATTCAAATATGCAAGCTCTCTCAACCTTCCTGAAAGAACGTCATACTTATACTCAAGAATAGTAAAAATTTCACTATCCGGCTTGAATGTAACAGAAGTACCTGTAATATCAGTAGTTCCGTTTTCTTTAACACTATATAATGGCTTGCCTCTTTCGTAATCTTGTACAAATACTTTGCCTTCTCTGTAAACTTCAACATGAAGGTGCTGCGAAAGTGCGTTAACACAGGAAACACCAACTCCGTGGAGACCACCGGAAACCTTGTATGAACCTTTATCAAATTTTCCACCGGCATGTAAGACAGTCAAGACAACTTCCAAAGCAGATTTTTTCTCTTTTTCCATTATATCAACAGGAATACCACGACCGTTATCAATAACTGAAATAGAATTGTCTTCATTTATGAAAACCTGGATATCATTACAATATCCGGCCAGTGCCTCGTCTATTGAATTATCTACAACTTCGTAAACAAGATGATGCAAGCCTTTGGTACCTGTATCGCCAATGTACATAGAGGGCCTTTTTCTAACCGCATCCAATCCTTCTAGCACCTGAATGCTATCTGCTGAATAAGACTGTGTTGACTCCAATTTTTCTTCTTCGCTCATATTATTATAATTTACAAGAAAACGCTTTTTAACCGGCAGTATTTATTAGCCGTACTTTCAAAAAAAGTGAACAAATATAACTAAAAATATCCATTAAAACCAGCTAAAAAACACAAAAAAGGCCGCACAAAAGTACGGCCTCAACTTGTATGATTTTTATAAAAATCAAAGACTATTAACTCTCTTAGCCAATTTTGACTTAAGATTAGCAGCTTTGTTTTTGTGTATGACATTCTTTTTTGCCAGACGGTCCAACATGGCAGTTACTTTAGGAAGCATAGCTGTTGCAGTTTCCTTATCGGTAGTTGCACGAAGGTCACGTACTGCATTTCTGGTTGTTTTACCATAGTAACGATTATGCAAACGCTTAGTAAGTGTCTGACGAATCCTTTTCAGTGATGATTGATGATTTGCCATTTTTGAATTGTCTTATTGTTTTTTTGTCTATAATTTGTAGCCCATAGGGGAGTCGAACCCCTCTTTCAAGAATGAAAATCTTACGTCCTAACCGATAGACGAATGGGCCAGCCTTTTTGCCTTCACCTTATGTCCGTTGACATTGGTTACGAAAGCGGGTGCAAAGATAGAATCTTTTTTTATTCTGACAAACCCAGAACTAAAAAAATTTCAAATATTCCTTGTTTTTCTAATGACCGTTCGGTCTAAATAACTAATCGCTAAGAGTTAAACACTAAAAATTATTCATTAACCTTTAGCAGCTTCCTGTATTTATCCTCATCTTTTAAAACCTCAATGGCTTTTTTAAGTGTAGGATCAGACTTAAGAGATTGCTCAATTTCTCCTGACTGATAGTAATATCGACTTACAATTTCAGAACTAAGCAAGGTTAGTATATCATCTTTATAAGTTTCAAAATCCTCGTCTATGTTATTTCCAAGCTTTTCCTCAAGTGAAGAAATATCTTTTTTCACAGCCTCAGACAAACCCTCTTCTTCAATTATCTCCTTTAGCTTAGCCAGTACCTTTTTACTGTCTTTTTCGTAAGAAAACCCCCTTTGCTTTACAAATTCAATAAAGCTTTTGTAAGTATTGTCATCAACTTTAAAATCGGCCACAGGAGGTATTTTCTCATGCTCTCTGAAATACTTATTTGCAAAATGAAAGAAATGCATGCCTTCAAGAAGATAATAGCTCATTGGAGACCCTCTGTCGTCTATAAACTCAACATCAGGTTGAATACCACCACCATCTTTTACAATTCTTCCGATTCTGGTTTTAAATTCTCTGGTAAGGCTGTCAGGAATTCTGCCTACACTTCCATCTTTATTTCTGCTGGCATAATCAATAGCCTGGATACATCTGCCACTTGGTATATAATACTTTGCTGTAGTTATTTTTAAAACACCATTGTAGGGTATATTTCTGGTTGTTTGCACCAACCCCTTTCCAAAAGTCCTGGTTCCGACAATAACTGCCCTGTCTAAATCTTGTAAAGCACCGCAAACAATTTCAGATGATGAGGCAGAACCGCTGTTAACTAAAACGACTAATGGCATAACAGTATCAATCGGTTCGCGGGTTGTCTTGAAAGTTTGATCCCATTGCCTCAACTTTCCTCTTGTGCTAACTATTTCCTGCCCTTTAGATACAAACAAATTGCAAATAGTCACAGCTTCGTACAACAAACCTCCGGAATTTCCGCGCAAATCAAGAATGAGCTTTTTTGCACCTTTTGCCTTAAGACTATTTAGCGCATGTAAAACTTCCTGAGTAGATTTGTCAGTAAAACCTATCAAGCTGATATACCCAATACCATCCTCAACAACTCCATGATAAGAAACCTGATTTACAGAAACCAACTCTCTTAAAACTTTTTTCGCTATTGTTTTATTGCTTCCCTCTCTTTTAATCAGAAGCTTGACAATAGTTCCCGGTTGCCCTTTAAGATATTCACTGGCATTTATATTTGTTTTTGAGTCCATTTTTATGCCATCAATCTCAAGTATCTCATCTCCTGCCTGAAGACCCGATTTTTGAGCAGGCATATTTTCGTAAGGTTCTAAAACTATAACCTTACCTTCACGCACTCCGATAATTGCACCAACGCCACCGTATTCTCCGGTAGTTATAAACTTTAAATCCTGAGCCTCAGACTCGGGAATATAGTTTGTATAAGGATCAAAGGATGACATCATCCCTTCTATGCCGTTTTTCAGGACTTTTTCAGGATTAACGCTATCAACATAATATTGATCGAGTTCTCTGAATAAAGAATTATATATGTCAAACTGCCTTGAAACCTCAAAAGACTTTTTGCCGTCTGCCAATAACAAATCTGAATAGAATAATGAAGCAAAAACAACAAAAGCCAAAACTATTTTACGCATACTATACTTGTTCAATTATTTCTTATAAAGATTCAAAACCTCTTCCCAACCTGTATTATCTATTCTTGGTCCGATGAATTCAATAACCTTGCCTGCAGAAACCGTTCCATAGTAAAGACATTTCTCCAATGGCAGGTTTTCAGACAATCCAAAAATAAAACCGGAAGCAAAAAGATCTCCTGCACCTGTAGTATCAAGGCAATTTGCACTAAAAGCACCAACACAAGCCGATTCATTTCCTTTTTTTGCAATAGCACCATTAGCACCCAGTTTAACAACTGCAATTTTAGTCATTTCTGACATCTTTTCAAGAGCCTCTTCAGGCTGCATGTTTGTAAAAGAACGAGCCTCTTCTTCATTTGCAAAAACTATATCTACATACTCACTCATAATGTACTTCAGGAAATCAAGATTGCCTTCTACAACATTATAGCTTGCAAGATCCAGAGCAATTGTCATGCCCGAA
>CAZFUO010000208.1:0-4538 GCA_964522065.1 uncultured Bacteroidales bacterium
TTTATTCTGATAGCGAGGTTGTTGATAAGATAAATCAGGCTCGTGTAATTATAAGAGAAAATATTACTAAAAATATTTCACCCGTGGAAATAGCGGAACAGCTTGGATTGGGCTATTCATGGTTCAGAAAGGCTTTTAAGAAGTATGCGGGAATTTCGCCAACTCAATTTCAATTAAATATAAGATTGCACAGAGCTAAAGATTTGCTTTTAAATACAAATTTGTCAGTATCTGAGATTGCTTACGACTTGACATTTGACACTCCGGGTCAGTTTTCGACTTTTTTCAGGCAAAAATCCGGAATGACACCACTGGAGTTCAGAAAAACAGGAAGGTCAAAATCTAATCTGATTATTGACGAGTAGTTTTCTGGTTTCTGTATTTCCATTAGTATCTCTCATTTTGAGAAGATAGAGGCCATTTTTGTATCCTTCTAATTTTGGATTTAAACAATCTCTTTGAGTATTAATTAATACACCTTCTGCTGTATAAATCTCAATCTTCGAATATTGCAGTGCTTCGCTGTAATATGTTTTTGGATTTTTGATATTAACTGAGAAATCTGAGATTTGCGGTTCCCATAAAATGTTGTTTTTATATAAAAATGAATCAGCATTATAGCAGCGCAGATACTGGCTTTCTGTTAATTGTTTGCTCCAGGATACTCTACCCGAAATGTCAGCCGGCGATCCATCAGTGTTTTTACTTTTATACTCGGCGAAAAATGCTGTTTTTTCTGCGTCTGTAGTCATTAGTGTCCAACCTGATTTTGATATATGCGGACCAATAGTGCAATTTACATACACAGAGGTTGCTTTTGGAATTCCCCATGGTCTTCCAAGATAATACTTTCCGTTTTGAACACCGGAAGATGCTGTAATTGTGCAATTGTCAAAAAGTAATCCCAGAGGGTATTCTATTCCATCTATAGTTCTGAAGCTTTTTGGATCGGATGGCGCTGTGATATAACCTCCTCCGGGTACACAGTTAAGTGTACATTTTTCGAATACAGCCTGTGCATCTCCGTAAATAAAGTCAACTGCCCCTTCTATATAGCAATTGTAGTTATATTGTCTGTTTTTGTTTGCGTAATATGTATCCTGGTATCCAAAAAATCTGCAATTGTTAAAAATCATCTTGTCTCCTGTCGTTTTAATTGCCGGAGCTTGCCCAACCTTTCCTGCCGTGTTTTTTATTGTTATGTTTTCCATGTAAAGGCCGGTGGCATCTGCAAGAAATGTCATTGCTGTAGCTCCGGACATCCCGGAAACTTTACCTGAATAATCATTCCAGGCAATAATCACACTATCTACATTTTGGCCTATCAGACTCAAATTTGTTTTATTTGTAACCTTACACTTCTCGAAATAATATCCGTTTTTAATAAATATTGTTGTTCTGTTTTGATTGTTTGAAGTGACAGCGTCTATTGCTGCCTGAATAGTTTTAAAATCACCACTACCGTCCTGAGCAACGATGAAATTGAAGGAGTATGCATTAATGCTTAATGAAGCGAATCCAATTAAAATAAAAAACACGTAAAGATTTTTCATGATAAACAATTTAAAATGCGAAATAAGCGATAATACGGCTAACTCTCTCGTATTTTTTGACTGTTTTTTATAATTTTTTGAGAGAAATGCAATAAAAAGCTTGGAATATATGACTTTATTTTCTAAATTTGCATTATTATTAAAAGAGAATAATTCTCAACAAAGAGTAAATCATATGGCAGGCATGGTTAATGAAATAAAATCAAAATTGATAGAAAAAGGATTAAAAGTAACTCATCAAAGACTTTCAATACTTGAAGCTATTTATGAGCTGAATAATCATCCAACTGCAGATCAGATTATTGAGCATATAAGGCCTTCAAATCCAGCTTTGGCTACCGGTACTGTTTACAAAGTATTAGATACTTTGGTTGAGAATGGATTAGTAGCGAGAGTTAAGTCCGATAAAGACATAATGAGATATGATGCCGATGTAGATAGCCAGCATCATCATGTCTATTGTAATGATTGTGACGTGATTATGGATTATGAAAGTGAAGATCTTGACAATATGTTGAAAGAATTTTTCTCGAAAAATGGCATTGAAAATTTTGAAATTGAAGGTATTAAACTTCAAATAAACGGGAAATTTAAAAATCATCAAAATATAAAACAACAATAAAAATAATAGAACTATGAATAATAATTTAGGTTTTTCAAGCGATTATGCGGTAAAGATGTCAGATCATCTTAATAATTTACTTAGCAATGTGCAGGTATCTTACATGAATGTAAGAGGTTTTCATTGGAATATAGTTGGTAAACAGTTTTTCCAGCTACATTCAAAGTACGAAGAATTGTACGATCAGCTTGCTGAAATGGCTGATGAAGTAGCAGAAAGAATTTTAATGTTGGGCGGAAAGCCCGTGCATGCATTTTCAAAATATCTAAAAACGGCATCAATAAAAGAAAAAGAAGATCTATCAAGTACAGAGGCAACTCTAAATGAGGTAATTGCAGAGACAAAAGTTCTTCTGCAGGCTGAACGCGAAATTCTTAAACTGGCTGCCGAAAATAATGATGATGGTACTGTCGATTTAATGACCGGCTATATCAGTGGTCAGGAGAAAATGCTTTGGATGTTGAGTGCTTTTATGAAATAACCACTTTTAAATATAATAATTATGGAAGAAAAAATCGATCAGAATGTAGTTTCATTACCACGCATCGGAGAACCCGCTCCATCATTTAAGGCAGTAACAACTCAGGGAGAGATTAACTTTCCGGGAGATTATGCAGGTAGTTGGGTAATTTTATTTAGTCATCCGGCAGACTTTACTCCGGTATGTACTTCAGAGTTTATGACATTTGCTTCTATGGAGAAACAATTTAATGAAGCAAATTGTAAACTGGTAGGATTATCTGTTGATGGTTTGTACAGTCATATAGCATGGCTACGTACAATCAAAGAGAAAATTGAGTACAAGGGCATGAAAAATGTTGAAGTTACTTTCCCGCTTATTGAAGATATTACAATGGAAGTAGCTAAAAAGTATGGAATGATGATGCCTGGTGAAAGCAATACAAAAGCAGTAAGAGCTGTCTTTGTAATTGACCCAAAAGGTGTTATAAGAACTATAATTTATTATCCGTTAAGTCTTGGTCGAAACTTTGATGAGCTTTACAGAGTTGTTTTAGCATTGCAGACTGCAGATGAATTTAGTGTTGCTACCCCTGCTGACTGGCGTCCGGGTGATGATGTAATAGTTCCAACAGCTGGATCTTGTGGTGTTGCTAAGGAAAGAATGGAAAGTAAAGATGAGAATACAACTTGCTATGACTGGTTTTTCTGCACTAAAAAGCTTGATAAAGACACTGTACTTAAGAAAATACTTAAAAAGTAAAACTTATTACTAAACAATGAATCATTAGCCTGAAGCAAGTATTAAATATTGTTTCAGGCTTTTGTATTTATTTCCTGAAGTCTGAATTTTGCAATTCTTTCAATTAAATCATAGGGAATGGGTTGGTTAAGAGGAAATCTCACCGATCCTTTCCCTCTTTTATATACAGAAAGTTCTTTTTCAAAAGCCTCGTGACCAGTTGGGGTTGCATAAAGCCCTATATGATTATCATATCCCGCAAAATATATCAGCGGTTTCCCCTTATACTTGTAAGAAGGCATTTTATATGCAAAAGATTCTACTGCCTCCGGAGCTGTGCTGGTGATTATTTCCCTTATTTTTGTCAAAATGATTTTTGTATTCTCAGGGAAACCGCTAATATAGTCGTCGACTTCTTTCATTTACAGTTAATTAAGGGCTTATAAGCAGGTTCAAAAAAGTCAATGTGTAAGGTCTTCTTACAAGTTCAAATTGAAGAGTAGCGAATATTGTCTGTATTTTTAGTAGTCCCGCCGAGAATCGAACTCGAATCTAAAGTTTAGGAAACTTTCGTTCTATCCATTGAACTACAGGACCAGCAAAATGGTGTGCAAAAATAGTTTTTTTATTTCATACAGACAATAAAGAAAAAAGTAATGGTTTGAATTTTGTACGATTATTAGTACCTTGCACCACAATATTTAACAATAATCTCATATGAAGTATAACCGGAGGGAATTTATAAAAACCGGTAGTCTGGCACTTGTAGGGGCCATGGTTGCTCCCGGCATGTTGACCGCTTCTAACGGAAAATCCAGGCAGATTGATACAGTTCTCGCTCACTTCGGTGTAGATGAGGCCGATCTGAAAAAAGTTTTGCAGGCAGCACTCGAAAAAGGAGGTGATTATGCCGATCTCTATTTTGAACATACATATACAAACTTTCTTTCACTCAGAGATGGAGAAGTTAATGCAGCATCATCAGGAGTAGATTTTGGTGTAGGAGTGAGAGTGTTGTCAGGAGATCAGACAGGTTATGCATATGTAGAAAACACAAGGCTTGAAGATATGCTTAATGCTGCAAGAACCGCTGCAAGAATAGCTTCTGGTAATACAGGCAATAAAGTTAATGATTTGGGTGTGGTTATTCCCCCCAAAAATT
>CAZFUO010000209.1:0-4536 GCA_964522065.1 uncultured Bacteroidales bacterium
CTTCTTTTTTAACATCAGATTCGCCAAGAGGAATTTCGTAATATCCTTCAGGAACCCCACCCTTATGGAATTGTTCACCTATTTCATAGATACGCTGACTTTCGAAGAATACTACTGGGTCAGTTCCCTGAAGAGCTGCATTCATCAAACCTTTAGCATCATAAGGTGTTACAGGGAAACAAACTTTAATCCCCGGTACCTGAGCAATAAACGATGTCCAGTCCTGTGAGTGCTGTGCACCATATTTAGATCCAACAGAAACTCTTAATACAACTGGCATTTTTAGTACATTACCACTCATAGCCTGCCATTTAGGAAGCTGATTGAAAAGTTCGTCACCACATCTGCCAATAAAGTCGCAATACATGATTTCAGGAATAACCCTGCCACCGCACATGGCATAACCGATTGCGGTTCCGACGATAGCGGCTTCGGCAATAGGTGAGTTAAACAGTCTGTGATAAGGCAATGCTTCGGTCATACCACCATAAACAGCAAATGCGCCACCCCAGTCACGGTTTTCTTCACCGTAAGCTACAAGAGAAGCATCCTTGTAAAATCTATCCATGATAGCTTCAAAAATACCGTCTCTTAGCTGATATTGTTTCATTTTGCTGAAAGGCTTTCCATCTGCATCAAATGCAAATCTTTCTTTAGCAGCGATTTTCTTAACTCGTGAGTTTTCTGCGAGTGGCATTAACACATCAGGTTTTGCATCAGAAAAACTGTCAACAGATCCATTGGAAAACATCATATCTCCGATAATCTGTGGATTTCTCATTCTTGGTGAAACCGCATCGTCAATAGACTTCAGGAACATTTCGTAAACCAAAGCCTTAATATCATTTTGAATTGCATCAAGATCAGCCTGACTTGCTACACCTGCCTCAATCATATCAACACCGAAAGAAGCAATACAATCCTGTTTTTCCCATGCTTCTACTTCTTCTTTAGTACGGTATGAAGAAGCGTCCGAAGGACTGTGTCCGCTGTAACGATATGTTAGTACATCAAGTAAAACCGGACCTTTCTTTTCGTCAATGAGTTGACGTTTGCGTTTGTATGCATCAATAACTGCAAGAGGATTGTAACCATCAACTCTTTCAGCATGCATCTGATCTTCGTTAACACCGGCACCAATACGTGCAGCCATGTTGTAACCCATAGTTTCACCACATGTCTGACCACCCATACCATACTGGTTGTTCATAATATTTATAATGATAGGTAGTCCACCCTTCATGTCACCATCCCAAAGTTCGTTGAACTGGTCCATTGAAGCAAATGACAAACCTTCCCATACAGGTCCGCAGGCCATAGATGCATCGCCAATATTGGCAACTACCATACCTTTTTTCCTGTTTACTTTTTTGTATAAAGCTGCACCTACGGCAATATCACCCGAGCCACCTACGATAGCATTGTTTGGATACACACCAAACGGAGTGAAAAATGCGTGCATTGAGCCACCCAGGCCTCTGTTAAAACCAGTTTCGCGAGCAAAGATTTCTGCAAGAGTACCGTAAACCAAAAACCTGCGAGCAAGTTCTTTTGTGGTTCCGTTAAAATCTTTTTTAACAACATTCAAAACCGCACCATCAAAAAAGCTGGTCATAACGTCCATAAGAAATTTATCATCGCTTTTGTGAATAGCACTCATACCTTTTGCAAGTATCTCACCGTGACTACGATGGCTACCGAAAATAAAGTCATCGGGAGTAAGAGTCCAGGCCATACCTACAGCAGCTGATTCCTGACCTATTGAAAGGTGAGCAGGGCCGGGATGATTATAAGCGGTTCCGTTATACTCTCCTTTGGTTTTGATAAGGTTAATCATAGTTTCAAACTCGCGGATAAGAGCCATATCATGATAAATGGCTTTAAACTCTTCGTTTGTGAAATTACCTTTTTCGTCTTTTACTGTTTTCTGATACTGATTTACCGGAATCTTTTCAAATTCAATGAAACCGGGCTTACGAACATCTTTCGGATCGATAAATTGTGACTTTGGCATTTTATATAGATTTTATGTATTATATTGCAAATATTGTTTCTTTAAATATCTCACTTACAGTTGGGTGAGGAAATACAACTTCTTGTAGTTGGTCTATGGTCATTTCCTGTTCTATTGCTATACAGGCACCGTAAATCATTTCACTTCCGGGATTTCCAAGCATATGAACACCCAAAACCTCACCATACTTTTCACCGGTAATAACCTTGCAAAGTCCGGTTCCACCTTCATTTTCGGCCACAAACCTTCCGGCATATGCCATTGGAAGCTTTGTTACCTTGTATGCTATACCTTTTGCCTTAGCAGCTTCTTCTGTTAGTCCTACACCTGAAACTTCAGGATTTGTATAAACAACTCCGGGAATAGCATCGTATCTCATTATATCTTTACGGCCTGTCAGATTGTTAACAACAACCTCTCCTTCCCTGCTTGCTGTATGGGCCAGAAGAGAAAATCCTGTAACATCGCCAGCAGCAAATACTCCAGGCACGTTTGTACGCATTTTATCGTCAACCTTAATACCACCTCTGTTAAGTTCGACATTAAGATTTTCAAGCCCGAAACCTTTGGTTACAGCCCTTCTTCCAACACTGACAAGTATCTTATCACCTTCTACAGATTCGGTTTTGCCGTCTTTTTCAAAAAAGACTTTATTACCTTCTACCTTGACAACCTTTGCCTGCAGATTAAACTGAATGCCTTTTTTAGTATAAATATCTCTAAGCATTGCGCTTAATTCAAAATCGAGGCCTCCAAGTATTTCAGGTAGCATTTCGATAACAGTTACCTTAGTACCAAGACTGTTATAGAAGCTGGCAAATTCCATGCCGATTACACCACCACCTATAATAACAAGTGAAGAGGGTTGCTCTTTAAGTGCAAGTATTTCACGGTTGGTAAGTATTACATCGCTTGATGCGTCAAGCCCCGGAATTGGTGGAACAAATGCTTCAGAGCCTGTACATATAAGCAAGTTAGCTGCTAAATAAGTCTCGCCATTGCATGAAACCTCGACACCATTAGAGCTTCTGCCCAATATCATAGCTTCACCCTTAACAACAGTAACATGATTCATTTTCATTTTACCTTCAACACCGGCAACAAGTTTTTTTACAACTTTATCTTTACGGGCAGCTATTTTTGCAAAATCAAATCGAATATTTTCACCATACACACCGTATTTGTCACCATGAAGTGCATTTTCATAAGTCTTTGCGCTATACAAAAGAGTTTTTGTCGGTATACATCCTTCGTTAAGACATACACCACCCATGCTCTTTTTTTCGAACAAAATAACTTTAAGACCTTTGTGTCCTGCTCTTTCAGCAGCCACATATCCGGCAGGTCCACCGCCAATTATCATTAAATCGTACATTGTGCAGTATTATTAAAATATATCAAGTTCGAGTGATTCTATCTCAACAGCAATTTGCTTAAGGAAGCGTGTAGCCTCACCGCCATCAAGTGAACGATGGTCGTAAGTAAGACTTAATCCTATATAAGGCACAAAACCATAAACACCATCTCCAAGATCTTTTGGTCTTGGTACAATAGTATTTACACCGAGTATTGCAGATTGTGGAAGGTTAATAACCGGAGTAAATATTTCAACACCGTAGTTACCAAGATTTGACACTGTAAATGTCGCTGCGTCAGAAGACAAAAGTTCAGGTGAAATACCTCCCTTGCGACAAGCCAAAGCTACTTCTTTCAACTGGTTAGCCAACCCGATAATAGACAAATCGTCAGCATTGCGTACTACAGGCACCATCAATCCTCTTTCTGTATCAACTGCAAGTCCTAAATGTACTTTGCTGAACAATCTCATTGATTCTCCAAGGAAGTGTGAGTTGACGTTTGGATATTGTTTTAAAGCTTTGATTACTGCAAAACAAACCAAGTCGTTAACTGTAATGTTTGTTGATAACTTTCCTGCCTCGAATGCTTTTTTAGCTTTCTTTCTCAGATCGAGTATGCGTCTTGCATCAGCACCAAGGTGGTGAGTCAGCTGTGCAGAATTCTGAAGCGAAGCATGCATGGCTTTAGCAATCAGCTTACGCATATTAGGCAATTTCTTGTCTTCGTAGTCGTTAGCATAAACAGGATTTGCAACAGGCTTAAGATCTGTTGATTTTGCTGTTCCTGCCAAACCTGTACCTGCAGATTCGGGTTGAACACCTTCTTCGGCAGCTATCTTTTTAGCCAGAGGTGTCATCTTAGGACGGTTTTCAAGAGCATTTAAAACATCTTTCTCTACTACTCTTCCCTTAGGGCCAGAGCCTTCGAGTTGTTTTGCATCTATCGCTTCTTTTGCTGCCAGATTTCTTGCTCTTGGAGATACAAATGCCGAAACCGCGGTTTCGGAAGATTTGCTGACAACAGTCTGAACAGAAACACTTGCCTTTTCTTCTACAACCTCAGCAGCAGGTGCCGGTGTGGCCGGAGCAGAAGCAACCGGAGCAGCCGATTCGCCAAGCAAAGCAGAATAATCTTCGCCCTGTGCACCGATAACCATCATATTG
>CAZFUO010000210.1:0-4529 GCA_964522065.1 uncultured Bacteroidales bacterium
TCTATCTATTATGAAAACAAAAAAATTATGGTGGGGCTTTATTGGCGTCATGGTGATTTCTTTTGCGGTTCTGTTATATTATGGCAGAGAAATTTATCGTCAGGCACCTCCTATACCTGACATAGTCAAAACCGCTGATGGTAAAGTACTCTTTACCGGACAAGATATCAAAGATGGGCAGAATGTCTGGCAATCATTTGGCGGGCAGGAAGTAGGAACAGTATGGGGACACGGAGCTTATCAGGCACCTGACTGGAGTGCAGACTGGCTACATAAAGAGGCAATGTATATGCTTGATCAAATGGCTTTATCTAAAGACAGTGTTTTATACAATCAACTGAGTGAAGATAAACAGGCAGCTTTTAAGGTCTTACTTCAAAATGACCTTAGAAAAAATACTTATGATTCGAAAAGTGGCGAACTTATTATTTCAGAATTAAGGTCAAAAGCTTTCATAAATAATAGCGAATATTACAAAGGATTATTTACAAATGATCCTGCATTAGACAAAGAGAGAGACACTTACAGCATACCGGCAAACTCTCTCAAAGACCCTGAAAGAGTAAGACAGTTAAATGCATTTTTCTTCTGGATTTCCTGGGCATGTGTTACAGAAAGACCCGGAAAAGATATTACTTATACCAATAACTGGCCAGCAGAGGAATTGGTTGACAACAAACCTACAGGAGATATGATATTATGGACAGGCTTTAGTGTTATTATTCTTATTGCAGGTATCGGATTTATGGTTTGGATTTATGCAAAACGAAGAGACGAAGAAGCAGGTCATGCTTTTGCAAGTCTGACTCTTAAAAATGAAATTCAAACACCTTCTCAAAAAGCAACATTAAAGTACTTCTGGATAGTATCAGCTTTACTACTTGTACAGGTTGGATTGGGTATTATTACTGCACATTATACAGTAGAAGGGCAAGCTCTTTACGGGATACCACTTTCTGACTGGCTACCATATTCAATTTCAAGAACGTGGCATGTTCAGATTGCGATATTCTGGATTGCGACTTCGTGGTTAGCGACAGGACTATATTACGCTCCTGCTATTTCAGGAGTTGAACCTAAATTCCAAAAGCTTGGTGTAGATGTGCTTTTTGGTGCATTGTTACTAATAGTTGTAGGATCTTTGCTAGGGCAATGGATGGGAGTTATGCAAAAGTTGGGATTAATTGAAAACTTCTGGTTTGGTCATCAGGGTTACGAATATGTAGATTTAGGAAGATTCTGGCAGATATTTTTATTTGTAGGTTTAATTATATGGTTAATACTTATGGGTAGAGCAATTTGGCCTGCACTTAAACAAAAATCTGAAAACAGAAATCTATTAATCTTATTCCTAATTTCGACAATAGCCATTGCTGCATTCTATGGAGCAGGTCTAATGTGGGGAAGACAAACAAATCTTGCTATAGCCGAATACTGGAGATGGTGGGTAGTCCACCTTTGGGTTGAAGGATTCTTTGAAGTTTTTGCGGCGGTAGTTACAGCCTTCCTGTTTGTAAGACTTCAAATAATTAAACCAGCAACAGCAACAACAGCGGTTTTGCTATCGACAATAGTCTTTCTGGCAGGGGGCATTCTGGGAACATTCCATCACTTATATTTTACAGGAACACCTACTGCTGTAATGGCTATTGGCGCCACATTCAGTGCTTTGGAAGTTGTACCTCTTGTATTGATGGGATTTGAAGCATGGGACAACTTAAAAATAAGCAGAAGCAGCGAAAGCATTCAGGCTTACAAATGGCCGATATACAGCTTTATATCTGTATCATTCTGGAATCTTGTTGGTGCAGGTATTTTTGGTTTCCTTATAAATCCTCCTATTGCATTGTATTATATGCAAGGATTGAACACCACACCAGTTCATGGACACACAGCTCTATTTGGAGTTTACGGTATGCTGGGAATCGGACTTATGTTATTTGTTCTCAGAGATATGAATAAAGAAACTATCTGGAAAGAAAAATGGATAAAATTTGCTTTCTGGAGCATTAATATAGGCCTGGCTGCAATGGTATTAATCAGTGTACTTCCTGTAGGACTTGCCCAGACAGTTGCAAGTGTTAAAGAAGGACTATGGTATGCACGTTCAGCAGAATTCATGCAGCAACCATACATTCTGACTCTTAAATGGCTTAGAATTATTGGTGATACTCTCTTTGCTGCCGGAACCGTGGCTCTTGTATGGTTTATCTTCGGTCTGGCAGGAGGCTGGAGCATTAAAAAGAAATAACTAATATCAGGAGCAGATAAGTGTAATTTAAAATATCTTTGCGACAAAATTCAAACACTTATCTGCTCCTGTAATTATGAAACAACTTTTGTATTTGGTCTGTTTTTCATTGCTGATTACAGCATTTTCGTGCAAAGGCAAAAAAGAAGAAGACAAATCATATAACAACGATTATCATATAGTTGACACTATAACTGAAAACAAATACAATAAACTTTCAGAAGATAAGATCAAAGAATTCTCAGGTAAGGAAAATGAAGTAATCAGTGCTGATAACTTTAAAAATATCATATCAGAAATTGCTTATGTTAACGACAGCAACGTTAAACACAAACTTGACTTAATCTATCCAACAGGTAAATCAGAAAAATACAATGTAATATTACTCATTCACGGTGGAGGCTGGGCTACCGGAGATAAAAGATCTGAAAACCTATCTGCTATCTTAAAATCAAACAAAAACGGATATGTTATTGCAAGTATAAATTACCGGCTTTCTGATGAAGTGATGTGGCCAAAACCACTTCATGATGCAAAAGCAGCTATAAGATACCTAAGAGCCAATAAAGAAAAATATAATCTCGAAACCACGAATATAATAGCCTGGGGATATTCCACAGGTGGTCATATAGCTCAAATGCTTGCTGCAACCAACGGAAACAAGGAATTTGAAGATTTAACAATGGGAAATTCAAATCAATCTTCAAAAGTACAGGGAGTGGTTTCGTGGTCAGGAATTTCAAATATAAGTGAATTACCTGAAGACTTTACAACAGCGGCCAATGCTATAATGGGTTTTAATGTAAGATTGAGAAGAAATCTCACTTCGTATGCAAATCCGCAGGAATTGGTAACGGCAAAATATCCACCAATTTTACTTGTACATGGTACAGAAGATAGAACTGTACCCTTTGAACAATCAGTTCAAATGCAAACAATTGTAAATGAAAGTGCAGGCAGGCAAATTGCAGAATTATTCCCAATAGAAGGTGCAGGCCATGAATATAATAAGAAACAAGCAAAAGAAAGCTTTGAAGCTGGCATTAACTTTATAAACAGACTTTCAGGATTTACTCATTAAAATTGTTTTTATCCCAACAGTGTCTTTTTCGTTTTCACGGCTTACTAAACAATCATTTATTTTCTTTCTGAACTTCCAGCAAGTCATTTGGTTTATACCTAAAACATCAGAATAATCGTAAGTTGACATTTTGTTACCTTCAACACAAACAGTATAAGCTATATAAAACGCCTTTCTGACAGGAAACTTGCAGTTATGAAACATTGTATGTGCAGTAGCAGATTCTTCTGACTTGCAACGAGTACAACGCCTTGAATATCTGGACTTTCCTTCACAATAATTATCGTGTCCGCATTTTTTACAAACAAATCCATCTTCCCACTTGACATCTGAAATAAATTTCAGTACCTTTTCATCATCTTTGAAAAGCTCTTCTGCATATTCTCTTGTAAGATCTTTGATAAGTAACATACCTTAAATCGATTTTTCAGTGCAAATATAAAAAAAATAGTGATATCAAAATAATTTAATTAGTGATACTATTGTAATTTAAAATATGAATATTTACTTTTGCAGCACCAAATAATATCACTTATGATTAAAGATGCAATCAATCTCAGATATTCACAATTGAGTGAATCTAACTGCTGCCTTTCATGTGGAGGAGCTATAAATTATGCGAAACCGCAAAAAGGCGAAACCTGTGTTGACCTTGGTAGTGGCAGAGGAAATGATGTTATCAGAATGGCAGAAGAAGTTGGAGACAGCGGTTTCGTTTACGGTATTGATATTTCTGACGGAATGATATCAAAAGCTAAGGCTAATTTAGAAAAGTTTGATGTTAATAATGCAGCAATTATAAAATCAGAACTTGAGAAATTACCACTGGCAGACAATTGCGCAGATCTGATAATTTCAAATTGCACCATTAATCACAGCAGCGATAAACAATCAGTGTGGAATGAAGCTTACAGAATCTTAAAACCTGGAGGTCGTTTTGTTGTAAGTGATATATACTCAATAGAAGAAATACCAGATATTTATAAAAACGACCCCGAAGCCGTAGCTGAATGCTGGGCAGGCGCTGTTACAAAAACAGAATATCTTGATATGCTAAATACTGCAGGTTTTGAAAATATAGCAATATTTGAAGAGTCTATACCATATTTAAAAGGTCAGGCAAAAGTTTCAAGTTTTACAATCTCCGGAAAGAAACCCCAAATTTAAAACTATATATATGAAAAGTTTAGTAAAAAG
>CAZFUO010000211.1:0-4527 GCA_964522065.1 uncultured Bacteroidales bacterium
ATTAATGGCTTTAATCCCAGACAATTAAAGCATTTCACAGAAAAAGGCAGAAGCATAATTGTTTTAAATCTTTCAGGTGATATCAGCTGGGAAAAAGCAAGAAATGAATTTGCCGGAGTAACAATACCAAAAAATGCTGTAAGTGGTAGTTTGAGACATGAATTTCTGGAAAACAAGCAAGAATTTGGCTTATCAGAGGTTTCGCAAAGTTACAATGGAATACATCTTTCTGCTGGCCCGGTAGAAGCCTTAGTTGAATTGGCCAGATTTGATGCAGACTATTCTAAATCAAAAAATACTATAAATTATGTAAAATTCCCGTTTGGAAAAATACTTGCAGACAATATGGATGGGCAATTCCCGTTTTGGATAACTGAAAACAAATCATTCATGTTTCAAAATAAGAAAGTATCAATATTTGATCTGACTGAAAATATGGATACTCAACAAGCAGTTGAACTAATTAAAAATATACAATTATGAGAAATTTACTGTTTACCATTTTTTGTTTCTCAATTACTCTCTGCAATGCGCAGGTCGTTGCAAACAAAGATGTTAAATCTGATATAACAGACGTCACTGTTTATTTGCAGGGTGCACTCGAAACCAGAAAGGCTCAGGTTGATTTGCTGCCTGGCAAAACCATTTTAAAATTTGTGGATTTATCTTCATACGCTGATGGTAAGAGTTTGCAAATAAAAGCAAATTCGGCAATTACAATTAATTCCATTAATCTGAAACAAGATTATTTATCTGAAAATGATAAGTCACCTGCTATGCTTGCTTTAGAAAGCAAACTTAAAGAAGCTCAAAATAAAGCCAGGCTTGAAGAAACTCATCTTAGTGTGATTCAGGAAGATATTGAATTTCTTAAGCAAAACAGAAACCTGAGTGGCAAAGACCAACCTTTAAGTCTTACTGCACTCAAAGAAAGTTCAGATTTCTTCAGTAACAGACTTACAAGTCTTAAACTAAAGGAGATTGAAAAAAACAAATCGCTCGAAGAAATTTACAAGCAAATTAATTCAATTCAAAATGAGATAAATAACTACGAAAATAGCAAAGATAAATCTACAGGTGAAGTTTACGTTGAAGTTGAAAGTAAGACTGCAGTTAAAGCTGGCTTCGAATTAACTTATATGGTTTCTAATGCCGGGTGGTTCCCCTCATATGATATCAGGGCAAAAGATTTATCAACTCCGGTTCAGATAGCTTACAAGGCAAACATTAGGCAAAATACCAATAAAGACTGGAAAAATGTCAGGTTAAAGCTATCGTCTTACAATCCAAATGTTTCGGGAGTTGTGCCTGAGTTGCTGCCATACTATCTTGATTATGGTGTTAATCCTCCTGTCTATAAGTCAGGTATTTCAAATGTAAGAGGTAATGTTTACGGTCCAAACAGAGAACCGCTGGCTGGTGTTACAGTAAGAGTTGAAGGAACAAATATAGCAACTGTAACTAATGCTGAAGGTAATTACAGCATTACTTTACCTGCAAATGCAAAAGTACTGAATTTCGAGTCAATTGGTTATAGAACATCCAATGTAAGAATCACAGGCAATGTTCACAATGTTTATCTAAGAGAAGATGTAGCTGTTTTAGCAGAAACCGCTGTAACAAGACAATTAAATGCAAGTGATTTTAAAGGCTTACAGGTAACCAGTGTTGACGAAGCTTTACAGGGAAAAATAGCAGGTCTTGACATTACAAATAACAGCAAGGCAATAAGAGGAATGGGGCTAATACCCGAACAAAAACAGGTACAAAGGCAGATTTCTGTTGAATTTGAGATAAAAAACCCTTATACTGTAAATTCGGGTAACAATATTGCAACTGTTGACATGCAGATACTAAGTTTACCTGCTGAGTTTGTTTACTATTCAATTCCCAAAATAAACAACGAAGCATATCTTACAGCAAATATTAAAGACTGGACACAATACAACTTCCTTGAAGGTGAAGCAAATGTCTTTTTTGAAGATACTTACGTAGGAAAAACCATACTTGATGCAAATTCAACATCAGACACTATCAGTATTTCTCTGGGAAGAGACAGACTTGTTTCAGTTAAACGTGAAAACATCAAATCGTATTCATCCCGTCAGTTTATAGGAAGCCGTTCTGAAATATCTAAAGAATGGAAAACTACCATAAGAAACAACAGAAATGAAAAGATAAAAATGATTTTAATGGATCAGATACCGGTTTCAACAAACTCTGAAATAGAAATTTCATTATTGGAAAGTTCTCAGGCAAAACCAGATATGAACGGTACACTTAAATGGAATATGGAAATAAATCAGTCAGAAACTAAAACTGTAGATCTTAAATACTCGGTTAAATATCCAAAAAACAAAATTCTGACTATTGAGTAAAGTTGAGTTTTTAACTTAAAAAAATAAGGGGCGTCTTTCACAAGATGCCCCTTTCGCTTTAGTCAATGAAAAATCAATTAACAACTTTCAAATATAATCTATCTACGACTTTCCAGTCAAGAACGCTCCAGAATGCACTGACATATTCTGCCCTGCGGTTCTGATATTTCAGATAATAAGCATGTTCCCATACATCAAGTCCTAAAATCGGATTCCCGGAACATCCAACACCAGACATCAAAGGATTATCCTGATTTGCCGTGGAGCATATTTCAAGAGATCCGTCAGCCTCAACGCAAAGCCATGCCCAACCTGAACCAAAGCGTCCCATTGCCGCCTTGTTAAATTCCTCCTTAAATTTATCAAGGCCACCCCATTTAGCATCAATTGCTGCTTTTAATTTACCGGTTGGTTCTTTTGCAGCATTAGGAGACAATTGGTTCCAGAATAATGAGTGATTCCAATGTCCACCACCGTTGTTTCTTACTGCAACCGGATATTTGTCAATATTTTTAAAAATTTCTTCAAGTTCTTTGCCTTCGCCTTCAGTTCCGGCTAGAGCATTATTTAAGTTTGTTACATAAGCCTGATGATGCTTAGTATGATGTATTTCCATTGTTTGAGCATCAAAATGTGGCTCTAAGGCATCATAAGCATATGGTAATTTTGGTAATTCGTATGACATAGTTGTAATATTTAATAGGTTCAATAATATAAAAATCTTCGTTATCATAACTTTTAAGTTGTATGTTTGATGCAAAGTTAGTAATTTTGCGGAATATAACAAGCGATTACTTGTTTTATTTTATAATTTTTTTTTATGAAAACAGATAAAACTCCCGAAAAGATAATTAACTACCTGAAAATGAATGGACCAAAGTCAGCTTCTGACCTTGCAAAAAGTTTTGGCATGACAGGTGAAGGTATGAGATTGCATTTGGTGAAACTGGAAGACAATGGATTGATATGCTCAGAATCAATTCCTAAAGGAGTAGGCAGACCCACAACACTATATAAACTGACAAAACTTGGAAATGAAAAATTTCCTGACAACCATGCTTCTCTGACAGTTCAGTTATTGGAAACCGTACAAAATATACTTGGTGCAGATGCTTTGCAACTTTTGATCGAAACCAAAAAAGAAAAAGATTTTAAGAGATATGACGAAGCACTTAGTGGTATTAAATCTACTGAAGCAAAATTGAAGCAATTCACAGAAATGCGTAATAATGAAGGCTATCTGGCAGAGTATATCAAAGATAACGAAGGCTATCTTTTTATAGAAAACCACTGCCCTATTTGCGAAGCAGCCTCCAAATGCGGCGGTTTCTGTAAATCAGAAATGGACAACATCAGGACGCTGCTTGGCGGGGTTAAGATAGAGAGAATTGATCATACCGTTAAAGGTGATCGCAGATGTGCATACAGAATAATAGAAAATTTATAATTCAAGTATCAGGGTTTCTCTTGCACCAAGTCGAATTGAGTCATTAAAAACAACCGTCTTTCCTGTCAGAATATCTTTTCCCTGAGATATATCTTTCAGGACTTCACGGTATTGTTGTGTACTTATTATATTTTCTTTGCCGGTACCGTTAAGGATTACAAGCACTTTTTGATTCTGATATTGTCGGAAATATACGTAAGCACCATTTCTGGGAACAAAATGTTTAAGACTTCCCTTAGAAACCGCTAAATTACCTTTTCTCCAATTTAGTATTTTTGATATAAATGAATAAGCTTCATTTTGCAGGCTATTTCTACCCTGAACAGAAAATGCATTAACTTTATCACCAGGCCATCCCCCTGGAAAGTCTAACCGGATATCTCCATCGCTTATTTTTTTGTTTCCACTCATTAGAATTTCACAACCATAATAAATCTGAGGAATACCTCTGGTTGTAAATAAAAAAGCATATGCCTGCTTAAAAATATCAAGATTTTCAGGATATTCCAGCAGAAATCTGTTGGTATCGTGGTTCTCAAGAAAAATAAGCAAGTTATTGACATCGGGAAACATAAAATCAAAACTCAGATGCTCATATATACGTGTAAGACCGTTATCCCAATCTGTTTCCTTATGAAAAGCATTATGAGATTCGAGCATAAGAGGAAAATCCATAACAGTTTTAAGATTTGAATCTAATCC
>CAZFUO010000212.1:0-4517 GCA_964522065.1 uncultured Bacteroidales bacterium
CAATGAAATCAGCCCTCCAAAATGGCAACATCGTCAAGCTCGGCGACTTCGGAAGCTTCCGCGTAGGTATTAAAAGCGAGTCTACACTTACTGAAAAAGAGTTCACCGCCTCAAAGATCAAAAGTGGCCACATCATCTTCCACCCCGGACCAGCCCTTGACAAAATGCTAAACGATCTCACATTCCAAAAAGTCGCCACCACAACCCCCGAACTCCAAACCGAACTCCAAACCGAAAACCAAACCGAAAGCTAAAAACCAATAACCCAAAACCAAAAAAACAAATCACTAAAAAACTAATAACTAATCACTAAACAAGCCCCCAGCCCTCAAAAGCTGTGGGCTTTCCCATTCAAAGACCTCCCAAACTTACCTCCCAATATCACCCCCTATGAGCCAACTCATCCTGGAGAAATTCTGAAAGAAGAAATCGAATTTCGTGGCATTTCACAGCGACGCCTGGCAACTCAAATGGGTGTATCATATTCTGTACTAAACGAAGTTTTAAATTCAAAACGTCCGGTAACAACCGAATATGCCCTGCTTTTTGAAGCCGCTTTACTCTAACCCACAAATGCCCTTCCACTCCTACATATCCTCAACACTCAAAACCCCCGTCTCTATTTCATATTCAAAAAAAAGCTTGTTTTGTAGCATCTCAACTTTTTTCTTAAACACTTCCGGCTTAAAATTTTTACGCTGACGTTTTACCTCAGCAATAAATACTTTTGGACTATCAGCATAAATAGCGACAATATCCAATTCGTTTTGATCAATATTCTTCACTTTAGAAGAATCCCACCATGAACCAATGCTTTTATAAATTTGCTTTTCTTTAAGCTGATCTCGAAAATATTGCTCAAGAGACAACCCCGAAAACGTAGGATAATCAGCTTTTACAATTTCATTAAGCTTATCATATAAACCTGCTTGTATATAGTCCTGATATTTAACAATATATCTAAACCAGAACCGCAAAAAGTTATCAGTAATCTCATACCTGACGTTCTGAGTACCTTCTTTTGCCAAAATAGGTCTTTTCCTGGCTATAACTTCATAATCCTCTTCCAAACGTTGTAGTAAACCACCAACGCTAGAATTTCCTATATAACCCGAAATATCAGAAGCAGTATTTTTACCCGAAGCAATAGCAGAAAGTATAGCATAATAATTTCCATATTTTTTCCCAAATTCCTGAATAAGCAAAATATTTCCCTCTTCCAGAAAAATTGAATTCTCCTGCAAAACAAAATCAATCATCCTATCCAAAGAATAAAACCCCTTATCCAGTAAGATTTCAATATATTTAGGAACCCCGCCTGTAATTGTGTATAGTGCCAAAAGATCATCATTCTTATACTCAGGATTATAATCAGATAAAATTTGCTTCAAAACCGCTGTCGTAAAAGGTTTTAACTTTATTATACTATCACAACGCCCATAAAGTGGCTCTTTATACTCCATGAAAATTTTGTGCATAAGAGTATATACCGAGCCACTGGCAATAAAATTCACATGCGTACCATCTTTATATCTATCCCAAATATCTTGTATTCCGCTGTATATTGATGGGTTTATATAAAAAAACTCCTGAAACTCATCAATAACCAAATTAAAAGAAATATTCCTACCAACCGACATTAAAGATTCAAAAAGACTTACAAAAGAAGTTATCTCAGACGGTATATATGTATTTAGAGAACTACTTGAAGTAATAGCAAATTGTGAACACAACGCAGCCTCATTACTTCTTCTAACAAAAAGATAAACAGTAGGAGTATCCTCACAACTCTTTAAAATAAGCTTAGTTTTGCCAATTCGTCTACGCCCAGTCAAAGCAGTCATCTGTGAATACTTATTAAAAGCTATATCCCTGGTCTTTTCCAAGACTGCCAGTTCTTGTTCACGATTATAAAATTTCATAAGTAAAATGTTTTTATCGCCACTGCTATTTCCGCGATGGCGAAAATTCAACACAAATATATAGATTTTTATCGAAACCGCTATTTCTGCAAAAACAAATACATGAGCATCTACCAACAACCCTAAAAAAAAATATAACCTTGGAATTTTGGAAAAAATACACTAATATTGCCTTGGAAAATTGGAAATTTTGGTTGCGTTTAAGGTTGGAAAAATGGAAAACAAGTATTTATATCGTAAAATTGACAGTGAACTCGAAAAGTGGAGTAAAGAGACAAATCGAAAACCACTATTAATTCGAGGAGCCCGACAAGTAGGAAAGTCTTTTGCTGTAAGAGAACTTGGAAGAAAATTTGATTATTTTGTTGAAGTTAACTTTGACCAAAGAGGAGATGTAAGAGTACTCTTTGAAAAAAATCTGAGTCCGCAGGAAATATGTAATAATCTTTCACTGCTCTACAACACACCGATTATACCCGGACAAACCCTACTCTTTTTTGATGAAATTCAGGCATGTATCCCGGCAATATCATCGCTTAGATATTTCTATGAAAAATATAATGAACTGCATGTTATAGCAGCAGGTAGTCTTTTGGAATTTGCTTTAGAAGAATTGCCCACATTTGGTGTAGGACGAATTAGGTCAATGTTTGTTTACCCATTTTGTTTTGAGGAATTTTTAATTGCTACCGGAAATAATATGCTAAGTCAAGCCATCCAAAATGCAAATTTTCAAAATCCTCTCACAGAAGCAGTACACTCAAAAGCTTTATCATTACTTAAAAACTTTCTGATACTGGGAGGTATGCCCGAAGTTGTAGCTACTTATGTTAATGGGAAAAGTATGCTCGAAAGCATGATGGTGCTAGACGACTTGTTGATTTCATACAAAGATGATTTTGCAAAATACAAAAAGAGAGTTCCTTCGGCAAGAATCTCAGAAGTTTACGAAAGCGTAATGAAAAATGCAAGTAAACAGTTTCAATATTCAGGAACCGCAGATGCAAACATTAAACAGATAAAGGAGGCTTTAAATCTGCTTATTATGTCAGGACTTGTAATTCCGGTAACACACACTTCTGCCAATGGTATTCCACTCGGCGCAGAGGTAAACTCAAAAAAGAAAAAGCTACTGCCTCTTGATACCGGATTATATCAACGCTTACTTGGCCTTAATCTTTCTGATATAGTTTTGTCAGACGATTTAGACTTGATTAACAAAGGTGCAATTGCCGAAATCTTTGTAGGTCTTGAATTAAAAAAAACGGCATCCTGTTATATCCGGGATGAACTCTATTTTTGGAAACGAGAGGAAAAAAACAGCAATGCCGAAGTTGATTATCTACTTCAAATAGGAGAGGATATCATACCAATAGAAGTTAAATCAGGAAAAAAAGGATCCATGAGAAGTCTCCATCTGTTTCTTGCCGAAAAAAAATCAAAATACGGCATCCGCTGCTCAACCGAAAACTTCAATATAATGGATAACATAAAGATCATTCCACTCTATTGGGCCGGAGTCTTACGATCTACAGCCGATACTTTTTGATTAAATGATTTCTTATATTTGTCCGAAATTTACCGAATATTTCGGACGGTAATATTTTATTTTAATAATGGAAAATAATGTTTCACAGAAAGTTAGAGATTAAGTCCGTTTGCAAAATGAAGGCACCATTCTTTGTGTTGCAACCGGAATCTATATGAATCCCCAAAAAACGCGATTTGGTATTTTGTACCCTACAATTGGAGCTAAACGAAAAGTTCAAGTAGGTGATAGAAATATTGTTTTCAAAAATGTTATTCAAAAAAACATTCGATAAAATAATCGAGGAGATGGAAGAACTGACCGACAGGATAAGAAAAATTAAACTATGTCTGGATTCCCCCCAATTTACCAAATAAAACAAGTAAAAAATTAATACCCTGTTCAAAAAAATATGCATTTTCATTCAATTTTTTTTGTTTTGTAACTTTCGTTATTAAATTTTTGCACTATATTGCACCCCGAAATAGAGTATAAATCTTGCTCAAGAGTTATGTTTGATAGTTTGATCACCTCTAAGACCCGTATAAAGCTGATTATGAGATTTTTCATAAACAGCAATGCCAATGGATACCTTCGTAACCTGGCATCAGAATTTGGAGAATCGACCAACGCCATCAGGCAAGAACTAAACAGATTTGAAGAAGCAAACCTCCTTAGCTCCTCCACAATCCAGAACAAGAAATACTACAAAGCAAATACCCAACACCCCTTTTACGGAGATTTGCACCGTTTGATATTAAAATATATCGGCATTGACGAAATTGTAGACACAATCGTCAAAAGAATAGGCAATATCAAACAAGCATACATCACAGACGATTTTGCCCAGGGCAGACCAGGCAACATCCTCGACCTCGTACTCGTAGGCAGCAATTTCAATCAAGCCTACCTGAACGAATTAGTAAAAAAAACAGAGGCAAACGTAAGTTTCAAGATAAGGTACATTACCATCACCGAAACCGAAACCCCTCAGTACATACAAGACCAGACCAAAACCCTGCTAATCTGGTCGTCCGAAAGGGATGTCATCCCTTCAAACTGAAGGG
>CAZFUO010000213.1:0-4510 GCA_964522065.1 uncultured Bacteroidales bacterium
TGAAGTCTGTTTAAAATATTAGCATCGCTCATCCCGCTGTCAAAATCGAGAAAAAGAAGATTTAGATTTGGATATAGTTCACGTGTTCGTTTTTCTATTCCTTTAGAAATTACCTGATTGGCAATGCATCCAAATGGTTGCAAACTGATAACTCTGTTTATACCAATCTCTGAAAAATGAGCAAAATCACCGGGAATACTCCAGCCTTCGCCAAACTGTGCATTTAGATTTATAATTTTTCCTGCAAGTTTTCCTATTTCTTCAGGTCTGTTGAATTTCCTGAAATATGGAAAAATATCACATCTTTTTTGCATTTTGCCTACAATGCCGTATACATAGCTCTCAATAAGATTAAATGCAAATCCGGGAAGAGCTGCTTTAGATACATTGCCCTCTTGCCTTGCCACCCTGCTAACAAAAGTCGAAGTAAAAAAGTCAGTTAATGGTGGTAATACAACTTCAACACCTTTGCTAACAAGCCATTTTACAACTTCTTTATGCGCAAAATCATTATATTTCACAAATATTTCTCCGACTACGCCAATTTGAGGAACATCTTTATGTTCAATTATTGAATTAAATTTTTCTGCTGCTAAAGCAATAAGATCTAATAGTCTTTGAGTATCATTATCTTCTGCTGCTATAGCTCCAAGTGCTAAATATTCTTCCTTAATTAAATTGGCCTGACCCTTTACTTTCTCTCGGGGAGCTGAAGAATAATACATTTTAGAAAGGCAGTCAGCATAAGCCATTGAATAGAATATTACCTTATAAAGCTTTTTCCATTCGAAGGTAAAACCTGGCTGTTCATTAGATCCACCTCCCAGTGCAAGAGTAATAACAGGAATTCTTTCAAGTCCGGCAGAAATTAGAGCTTTTTTTACCAGTGAAGAATAACTGGTAGCTCTGCATTGTCCACCGGTTTGAGTAATACCTAAAAATACTTTGTCAAGATCATATTTGCCACTATCAAGTGCTTTCATAAAGTCACCAACAATCAAAGTAGCCGGATAGCAAATTTCATTGTTTGAATACTTGAGTCCATACTCTGCAGACTTGTAGTCACTTGGAGGCAAATTTTCAACTTTATAACCAGCAAGCTTAAAAACAGGAGGTAGGAAAGGGGAGTAAAAGTCGGCAAACCATGGTATTAGCAAAGTTTTGTCTCTGTCCTCATGTGTAAATGGTTTGGTATGTACAGCCGATTTCTGTTCAAAAACAGATTTAACATCATCCCTGTACTTTAAACTCTCTAACAGAGATCTTATCCTCAACCTGTTTGATCCTACATTGTTAATATCATCAATTTTAAGATAAGTAGCATTTTTACCTTTTCTTTTCAGAATATCCGAAACCTCATCAAGAATAAATGCATCAGGACCACATCCAAAAGATGTAAGTTCAACATAATGAATATTTTCCGGCGCATCAGCCACCAGGGTTGCTGCTTTAATTATTCTGTTTGTGTATGCCCATTGTGTGATGCTTTGTACTTTACCTGAGTCAGCTTCAATCGGTCTGACAAGGTCTTCGGTAATGACATCTACTCCAA
Organism: uncultured Bacteroidales bacterium; assembly: GCA_964522065.1. Taxonomy (GTDB): domain Bacteria; phylum Bacteroidota; class Bacteroidia; order Bacteroidales; family UBA1402; genus UBA8389. The sequence goes on from CAZFUO010000213.1 coordinate 1,553, forward strand.
AATCTGCAATAATTTGCGCAAGCTTATGCTGAATAAGCGGGTCTGAATGATAAGGTCTGCCTGCAAGCAGTACGACCTGTTTGCCCGATTTTAAGGCTCTTTCATAGATTTTATTGCACTTTCCAGTTAGTGTCTCTTCATATTTCTTCTGGGCTTCCAATGCACTTGCAAATGCTTTCTCAATAGTTGATTTACTGACTGGCTTTTTTAATTTCAGAGATTTGATGTATTCCAGACAAGCTTTCTTCATCAATTTCAAATCTTTGAATGTAAAAGTAGGAGAGTCGAATGGAATTCCATATTTTCCTGAAGGATCAATTGCACTCCTTATTACTTCTGAATATCCGGATACAATTGGGCAGTTATAACTATTTACTGTTGAGGCATCTTCTTTGTTTTCATAAACCACAAACGGTAAGAAGATTCTGTCAGCTTTTTTATTGATCAAATTAAGGATATGTCCGTTTGTTATTTTTGCAGGAAAGCATACGTTATCGGCCATAACAGTTTTAATGCCTGTTTCGTACAATTCCATTGTTGACTTATCTGAAATTTCAACATTGATACCGCAACCGGTAAAAAGTGCATGCCAGAAAGGATAGTTTTCATAGATACCTAATGCCCTTGGTATACCTATAGTGATATTTTCTTTATTGATTTTCCCATTTCTGTCAAAAAGTAAATCAAATTTGTCTGAATACACATTTTTTCCGGGCAACATAAGATTGCCAAGATTTGTGACTACTTTCTCGCATTTGTTTCCGGCGAAATAACTATTTCCGTTTTCAAAAGTAAACTTAGTTATAGTGCATTGATTCTCACAGCCTTTACAAACTGTTTTTTTACTTTTGAAAGATTCGTCATTTATCAGTTCTGTTAATACTCTTTTTTCTGCAGAAGAATTCTTCATCGAAAACAACGCTGAACCATAAGCGCCCATCAATTCAGGGTAATCTGTTACAATTACTTTTTTCCCGGTTTCCAGCTCAAATGCTTTAATAAGTGCAGTATTTCTGAAAGTACCACCTTGAACCATGATGTATTCGCCCATTTCTGAGAAGTCTCTCAATTTAAGCACTTTATTAAGGCAGTTCTTTATGACTGAGTATGCTAAACCCGCAGAAATATCAGATACTGAGGCTCCTTCTCTGAGATATTGCTTTACTTTAGAATTCATAAAAACAGTGCACCTTGTACCAAGGTCACACGGGCTATTAGCAATACCGGCAATTTCAGCGAAATCTTTAACTTCATAGTTAAGACTTTTGGCAAAAGTTTCAATAAATGAACCACAACCAGATGAACATGCCTCATTTATATCAAGCCTTTTAATTGTGCTGTTTTCAATAAAAGCCGCCTTCATATCCTGGCCACCAATATCAAGAATAAAACTGACCTTAGGTTCAAAATGGCATGCTGCTGTGTAATGAGCAATGGTTTCGACAACACCATTATTAATATTGAAAGCTTTTTTCAATAAATCTTCTCCGTACCCTGTTACACAGCTTCCACTGACAATAAGTTTTTTACCGGCTTTTTCAGCAGCATCTATCAAAAGATTCAATCCACTTGTCACAGTCTCGAGAGCGTTTCCCTGGTTTTTCTGATAAAAGTTAAAAAACATACGAGCTTCCGAATCGAGAGCAACTATTTTTGTAGTTGTCGAACCACTGTCTATCCCCAGAAAACATTCCTCAGATTTTACTTCGGAAATATCAACCTTTGGAATAAAATATTGCTTTTTTGATTCTTTAAACTCCTCATGCAATTTTTTGCTTTCAAATAAAGGCTTCAGTCTTTTTTCGGGATTTGCTATTTTTTTTTTGTATGCATCTCTGAAAAGACCTATATAATATTCAGGGTCATGCGAAACCGCTAGTTTTGAAGCGTTAATTGCAGCTCCCCAGGCCGGTATAATTTCAGTGTTCTCATTAAAAACAATTTCACTTTCATCAATATTTAATTGTTTGATAAAAGCTAACCTTAAAGCCTTTAAAAAGTGAAAAGGACCACCACATAAAAATACTTTGGGTTTAATGTCATAACCTCTTGAAAGTGAGGTTAAAACCTGCATGCTAACAGCGTGAAATACAGAGGCGGCAATATCTTCTCTGCAAACATTTCTACTCAATAAGTTTTGAACATCTGTTTTGGAGAATACTCCACATCTTGATGCAATAGGATATATTGTTTTTGAATTTTCTGCCAGTGTCCCCAATTCTGAAACCTCAACATTGAGTATTGATGCCATCTGGTCGATGAAAGCTCCGGTTCCACCGGCACAATTACCATTCATTCTGATATCAGGAGTCTTATTTTCGCTGAAAAATATCATTTTAGCATCTTCTCCACCAATGTCAACCAAAGTTTTTATTTCGGGTTGCATCGTGGCGACGTACAGGCAGGATGATACGACCTCTTGTATGAAAGGTAAATTGCATTTTTCAGCTAAGCCCATTCCGGCCGATCCGGTTAAGGTTAACTTTACCTGATAATCTTTAATTTTCTCCAGGTTTGATTTAAATATTTCTGCAATTACTCCTGAGATATCTGCATGATGACGTTTGTAATCTTTAAACAGCAGATTTCCATTTTTATCTATTGCTGCGACTTTTACAGTAGTGGACCCTGCATCAAGTCCGATGTTTATGGTTGGTTTCATTATTATTTCAAAGAGATTGTATCTGTTTCTTCAAGTGGTTTTTCTCTCAATTTGTCTAAAACAGATTTTGCTGTTTTAAATAATTTTTGACCTGTACTGAGAGTCTCTTGTATCTCTGTTGCCATTTTTAAGAAGTTTGACAATAGTGTCAAACATATCCGGCAAAAATAATATATTTTTTTGATTTCATCAGTTTTGAGTACTTTTGCCTTAAACAAAACATTTTAAAATTATGGTAAAACACATTGTATTCTGGAAACTTAAAGATTTTGCTTTGGGTAATGACAAAAAGGCAA
>CAZFUO010000214.1:0-4489 GCA_964522065.1 uncultured Bacteroidales bacterium
TTTTTCAAGATCTTGTCTTGACATTGAACCAAATACTTCGCCTTTTTCGTAAGCTTCCCAGTCAAAATCGCCGGCAGGCTTTACTTGTGCTGCAGGAGCTTCCTGCACTTGCTTTTCTGCAACAGGAGCAGCTTGTGCTACTTCTTCAGCAGGTGTGATTAAATTGTTTTCTTCCATGTTTTTAATACTGATGATAGAAAATTAATAAGTTAGACATTATGTTGATAGTAAAATCGGCCGCAAAGATAAGAAATTTACATCAAAAACCAGTGCTTTTTCAAATGTAAAATGTATTTTTGTTACATTAATTTTTTTGTTATGAAGTACGGTTTATATTGCCTTATTTGCTTGACATTCATTGTGAATACCTCATGCAAGACGACCTCTGCTTTTAAGATGGATGTTTTGACTCCTGGATATATGGTTTCTAACCCAAATGTCAGGGATATTTATCTGGTTGATAATACCGGAAAGCAACCTGAGAATTATGGTCATAAGTATTATGAGCAGTCAAAGTACGTAAGTGATACTTCGTATATTACAGATTCTTTGTCTTATTATCTTATGGGCTTTCTTAATGATTACCTTGCAAAAGAGGCTTATTTTAACAGTATAGGCTTAATTGGTGAGAATATTCTTGATAATAACAAGAATGGTAGTATGGATTTTCTTAGAGCAGAAGGTCTTAACAATGCTCAGAAAAACCGTATAAGAAGATTTTTTCCAAAAGGGTATTTAGTTAGTCTGGACAGGGTTATTGTAAAAACAAAAACAAATAAGTATACCTTAAATTCGGAATTTAATTCTGGTGTAAGAGATGTTATTGTTAATTCTGTATGGAGGGTAACTGATATCGAGAAAGACACTCTTTGCTTGTTGTTTCAACATAATGACAGTCTTTTCTGGAATAGATGGTCAGTTAAAAAAAGTGACCCTTTAAAGTTGATTCCTGATTTTAAAGAAACAATTCCAGAGATTGCTGACTTTATTGCTGAAAGGGTATATAGAATTTTTGGGCCTTATTGGGAAACCATTGAAAGAAGATACTTTATCTCCGGAAGTTACAGAATGACTATTGCTCAGGATTATATTACAGAAAATAACTGGGATCGTGCAGTCGGTTTGTGGGAGGATGAATATAGAAAAGGCCTTGGCAACAGTGTTTACAGAGCAGCTATGAATATTATGGTATATTATCAAACTATTGATGATATGGAAAACTCTTTGGATTGGGCAGAAAAAGCCAGGGTCAAGATGGAAAAAAATCCATTTTACATTTTAAAAGACAAGGATGAACTCGAAAAGAATATTAAATATATTAGTAACAGAAAAATGGAATTGTCTTTGCTTAGTTTGTAATAGTGTATTTTAATTCCTTTTTTGTACTTTTGACATTGAAATAAAACATTATATGAAGAGACAAGCCCTTTTTCAGACTTTAGACAGTGCTTTCAGAAAAGCCATTGAACGACTTATGTTATCAACGTCTTCAGCAGCCATTGTCGATTTGTATTTATTGCCAAACCCTGAGGCAGGCGATTTTACAATTCTTGATGATGAGGATAATATTCTGGTTAAAGCATCTGTTCAGGTATGGGAAGAACAATTTGAGCCATCTGAAACCGATACTTTACTAAAAGAGTGTGAGGAGATTTTAAGAGAGATTGTCAATAATGCAAAAAATGAAGGTTTGTTTGAAAAAATTAATATACTAAAACCTTTCTCCATTCTGTTAGTTGATGATGAGATGGAAACCATTGCAGAACTCCTTTTGCTTGATGATGAGCAGCTTTTGCTTGATGATGAATTTATGAAGCATATTGATCAGGAACTTGATGGTTTTTTCAAAAAATTGATGTCTGACATCTAAAAAATCGTATTACATTTGCGACCGTTTTCTGCCGAAATAGCTCAGTTGGTAGAGCAACGCATTCGTAATGCGTAGGTCACGGGTTCGAGTCCCGTTTTCGGCTCATTTAATACAATTGTATATTTCAAGAGTATTAAAAGCTGTATTTTTCCATGAGAATGATTTAACTCTTTCAAATCCCTTCTCTATAAGAGATGAACTCAAATTTTTATCTTCAAGTAATTTAATTAGTTCTTTAGACATTTCTTCTTCTTTTGTAGGGTCAATTAACAGTGCCGCATTTCCAGCCACTTCTGGCATTGATGAAGTATTAGATGTTATTACAGGTGTACCACATGCCATAGCTTCAAGAATAGGTATTCCAAAACTTTCTCTTAACGAGGTATATAAAAAAGCTTTTGCTCCGGAATAAATTGCAGGAAGGTCTTTGTTTGCAATATAGCCAGGAATTATCAAATGTTTTTTTATATTGCTTAATTGGTTTTCTTCAAGTATTTTATCAATTGTGGCGTCATTCATATCTACTATTACTAATGGAAGAGGAATTTCTGTTGAATTAACATATAATTCATAAGCTTTTAATGTTCTTACTGTGTTTTTCTTTGGGTCAGTATTACCAAGAAACATTAACCACCTTTTAGGGTCAAAATATTTTTTTGTTATTTCTAAATATTCATTAATAGGTTTAAAATGTTGACTATAACCATTATGTATGTATACGATTTTTTCAGAAGGAAGCTTGAGAGAGTCTTTAATCCTTTCACGTTCAAAATTTGATACTGTAATTACTTTTTGGCATTTTGACAATATCTTTGGAACCACAAATTTCCTGTAGTACCATCCCATCTTCTGATAAGTAGAATGACTGCTACCATGACTTTTTTCTAAGTAAATAATGTCATGCAAAGTCACAATTAGTGGTACTTTGCAGAACAATGGTGCTGTATTTGATGTACAATGTAATAGATCAGGCTTTATCTTAGAAATTGCAAAAGGTAATCCTATCTGTTCCCAAATTGGATATGTAGGACATTTCAATACAATAATATGGAAATTAGTTGTTTCAAAAAGACACTCGTCTTCACCTGGAGATACAAAAATAAAATACTCATTTATAGTATCAATTACCTGAAGATTTTTAATTAATTCAAGTGCTACGAAGTCCATTCCATGCTTCTTCTTCCTGAATATACGTTGTGCTTCTATTGCTATTTTCATAATTAATAACCTAATTTGACTTAAAAAGTGAAAAAAACTTGTTAATTAAAACATTTATAATAGTAAACGGTATCATTACAATAGCCCAAAAAGTTCTAATGGATATAAATTTTTCGGGAATTGACAAGCTAAAAGAAAATAGAAGGACTGCAAGTAATACCCACCATTTTAATGCAAGTGCCCAATTTAGATAAGGTATAAAAATCCCAGCTAATACAATAATTGTTATAAGTAATATCCTGGACGGCATTATCCATTGAATTATTTTATCACAGTAGTCAAAATTTCCTGAAAAGAATGCTTTAGGGAAGTCCTTAAAAGCATCTTTTAATGTATATCTTTTTGTTTTAGACCAGTTCTCTCTTTGTTTATTATAAGCATCAATATTTTTGACTTTGTCCTCGTATGTGTAAATATCCTCTAAGTATTCAATATAAATACATTGTTTTAAAAGGGCTGATTCTAGTTGTTTTGTAAGTCCTGGGTTTCCTAATTTAGAAAGAGTCTTTTCAAACCAATCATAATTAAAAACCATTCCTGATCCAATTAAACTTGATGAAAATCCCAAATTAACATGGCCTCTTCTAAAAATTGAGTTGTTTATCTCCTCTGCTATTGCGGATAGAATATTAATATTTGATCTCATTTTTTTTGAAACTTTATGTGTCTGTATTGCCATTCCTCCTGAATGATAAGCTTTATTAATTTCATTTAAGAAAATAGAATCTACAGTATTGCTGGGCTTCATTAAAACAGCAATATCATATTTTGTATGTTTTATTTGATTTATTGCATACTTAAGCATTGATCGTCTGTTTAGATTTTTTTCTTTCCTTTCTAAATATATGATTCCTGGTTTGTTAAGATATGCAATTGTATCTGTCTCTAATCCATCTGAAATAATAATTAAATCAAAAAAATCTCTGGGATATTCTTGGAATTCGAAAGATTCTATAGTTTTAATAACATCTTCATCCGTACCCGATTTTGAAGGTATGAAAACTGCGTAACGATAAAGTTTGTTTGTGGCAGGGTATACCAACTTTATTTTTTTAAGTGAGGCTAATGCAAATATAAATAAGTAACTGACAGACATTGTAAATAAGAGGAATAATACCTTGTCCGCCCAGTAAGTTATCTCACTAAGATTTAATATCTCCATATTCGTTGTTTTTATTGTTATTTACCTCTAATTCTTTATCATATAATGGCGACAAGACTATAAATCCTTGCATTAAAGAGACGAGGATAAGTGTTGGATATTGGCCATAAAAGGCATTCCCGTAAGCACTTACCATTATTCCAAAAACTCCTGATATCATAGCTGATATATATCCTTTAAGCTCCCTGTTTTTAAGTTTAAAGAGTACTAAATAAGCTCCGTAAAATATAAAAAATAAT
>CAZFUO010000215.1:0-2385 GCA_964522065.1 uncultured Bacteroidales bacterium
CATTGCTAACAGGTATTGGTATGGGTACGTTTTTCGAACCCGGTATTGTTTATTTCGTCTTGCTTGCATTTGCTTCGCTGATAACTTTGATTTTATCGGTTTCGCTGGGGGGATGGTTATTTAAAAATAGTCTGCCGTTTTTAAGCCTGCCGTTTGTGCTTACTTTTTGGTTTGTAGTTTTGCCTTCTTCCTTTTATGAAAATCTTGGGCTTACGCAGCGAAATATTTTCTGGATAAATGAGGTCTATTCGGTAGGTGGAAATACTCTTCTTAATGTATGGCAAACTATTGATAGTCTTGAGATAAATCATCTTGTAGATATTTATTTAAGGTCACTTAGCTCAATCTTTTTTCAGAATAGTCTTTTTACAGGAGCCATAATTGCAGCCTCTCTGTTATATAGCTCGAGGATAATGTTTTCACTGTCTGTAATTGGCTTTGCATCGGCATTTATTTTTGCTCAGTTTTCAGGAACATCGGCAGCAAGTATAACATATTACAATATTGGAGCCAACTACATGATGGTTGCTTTTGCTATCGGGGGGTATTTTATGATACCTTCAAAGTATTCTTATTTATGGACTGTTTTGCTGGTACCTGTAACGTCAATACTTTTGCTGTTTTTGACCAAACTCACTGCCTACCTGCAACTTCCGGTATTTTCTCTGCCTTTTTCTATTGTAACAATTCTATTTGTTTTCTTTCTCAAACAAAGGGCTTCTGAGAAGAAGCTTATACTTACTCCCTATCAGACCAGCCTACCCGAAACTAATTTGTACCTGTATTTAAATAATAAAGAGAGGTACAAAAGATTTAATTATATGCCTCTGCACTTACCTTTTTGGGGTGAATGGACTGTCTGGCAGGGATATAACGGCATTCATACTCATAAAGGAGATTGGGGTAATGCTCTTGACTTTGTTATTACCGACGAAACCGGTAGCACATTCAGGTCTGATGGTTATAAATGTGAAGACTACTATTGTTACGGTAAGCCTGTACTTTCTCCCGCTGATGGTGTGGTAGTTGAAATAATCGATAATATCGAAGATAATAAAATTGGTGATGTTAATACTACTAACAATTGGGGTAACACTATAGTAATCAGACATGCAACCGGGCTGTTCAGTCAGCTTTCGCATCTTAAAAAGTCTTCATTTAAGGTTGCAAAAGGGTCTGTTGTCAGAAAAGGTGATATTCTTGCTCAATGTGGTAATTCGGGCAGATCGCCTCAACCTCATTTACATTATCAAATACAGATTTACCCCAACATTGGCAGCAGAACAATATATTACCCAATTGGATACTTTCTGAAAAACTCAAATTCAAATACAGATTTCAGACAATTTGAAATACCGGCCGAAGGTGATAAAGTTAGTGATATCAGTACAATAGACTCTTTGAGAAATGCATTCAGTATTTTGCCTAACAAAACTTTTGTAATGAGTTACAAAGACGAAAACGGCAATGACAAACAGGAACACTGGGAGTCTTATACTGATGCTTACAACTATAAATATCTTTATTGCAGGCAAACCGGATCTGTTGCTTATTACCTCTATGATAATGCTATGTTTTATTTCACTGCCTACTATGGTTCTAAAGATTGCTTGTTGTATTATTTTTATCTTTCATCATATAAAGTCTTTTTTGGCCGCACTTCAAAACCTGTTACAGATAGTCTGCCTCTGAGCAATATTAAACACAAGGTTATTTTTGGCTGGCTGAACGATTTTATTTCGCCTTTTGTTAATAAAATTGATGTTGCATACAAGTCGCAGGTTTCTGAAAAATCAGGATTATTGAATGACAATGAAATAGTTGTAGATTTTAGTATAGATCTGTTGTCTGTAACTAAAAAACATGATTGCGGAAAGGGTAAGATTACGGTAAAAGGTAATGCTATAAGCGGTTTCACATTTGAGAGTAAAAAGGTTAAAATTAATGCTTTATGCGAGGTTTATTAATTATATTACTGTTTGCATTTGTCGGAGTTGCCTGGGCTGAAAGCGACTATGGGCGGGTTGACAGTCTAACTTACGATGCCTACCTTAAAGGTAATTGGGATGATGTTATTTCTGAGGGTAAAACTGCAACAGACAATGGTACTGATTTTAAATACCTCAGACAACGCATGGGCTATGCCTACTTTATGAAAGGCGATTATTACAACTCTCTCAAACACTATTCAAAAGCATCAGATTTTGATAAAGGCGATATTACCACAAATCTCTACCTCTACTATTCCAGTCTTTATAGCGGCGAAACCGCTCTGGCCAGATATTTTGCAGGGTATTTACCTGATTCAACAACCCGGTTTTTAGGAGAAAAAGCTTTTAAACCTGTTAGCGCAGTAGATGCTGAGTACTCTTATAAATGGAATAA
>CAZFUO010000215.1:2485-4447 GCA_964522065.1 uncultured Bacteroidales bacterium
CTCAGATATAGAATACATCGTATAAATCTGGGTTTTAGCGGTTCTGTCTATAAAACTGATAATGATAACATTTATCAGGCGGGTATAAGTGCAGGTTTGGGACTTCCCGGAGTCAGGTTGCCATATTTATATAATAGTTTAAATATGGTGAGTGATAATGGAGGTAACAGGTTGGTTTCGTCACATTCTTTTGGTATGTTCTTTTTTGACAAACTATGGCTTGAGGCAAAAGCTGGTTTTGGCAATCATATGAATTATGCTGAAATGAATGGTATGTATTTATACAATTCTCTTGATGCCACAAGTGCAAAATACGGAGCATCTGCATTTTATCATATAAACAAACGGTTTAATATATATATCAACTATACGTCTGAAAACAAGACTAACTATTTTACTTTAAATGATTATATTCAGCAATCGGTTACAACAGGTTTAATTATAAAGCTATGAAGAAACTAATTATATTATCGTTGATTTTTGTATCTGGTTTGGTATTATCGGCTCAGAATCAGGCTACCTGGCAATCATCTTTTTACAAAAGCTATGAATACGAAAAAGCAGGAAATTATACATCGGCTGTAAACGAATTAAAAAAGGTGTATAAAAGCAATGACTACTTTGTAAATATCAGGCTTGGATGGCTGAATTACTTGTCTAAGAAATACTCTGAATCTGTTAAGTACTACCTTGCTGCTATCAAACTTAAGCCTTATGCTATAGAAGCCAGATTTGGATATATTAAACCTTTGAGTGCTGTTGAAGACTGGGAAAAGGTAAAAGCACAATATATTGAAATACTTAAAATTGACCCGCAAAACACAGTGGCAAATTACTGGCTTGGTGTTATTTACTACAACAGGAAAGATTATAAAAATGCTGTGAAACTATTTGAAAAAGTGGTTAATCTCTACCCTCTCGATTATGATTCGGTAATTATGCTTGGTTGGACAAAGCTTCAACTTGGCAAACTTACTGAAGCAAAAATACTTTTTAATCATGCATTAACTCTCAGACCTAACGACTCTTCTGCATTGGCCGGGCTGAAAAGTATAAGGTGATTTGTAATATTTTTTTGTTTTATTATCAAACAATACATTGTTTTATTATCAAACATATCATATCTTTGTATATAAATCTATATACAGATAATATGATTAAAGTTTTGTCTCAAAAGGAAATAGGCAAAAGAATATCTGATTTAAGGAAAATCAAAGGCCTTTCACAATCAGATTTAAGTAATAGAGTTGATTTATCAAGATCATCTATAACACAGATTGAATTAGGGAACAGAAGCCTGGATACAACCGAATTACAAAAGTTGTCATTAGTACTTGGATTTTCTATAGATGACCTTATTTCTGATAATTTCATGGTTACTGATTATGAAGAAGTAATCAATAATAATACCCTTAAAGAATCTGAAATAAGAGATTCAATACCAAAACTTGAAGTAAATAAATTTCAGAATATTCTTCTTTATATTCTGGAAAAATGTGCAGGCAAACCTAATGTAGGTGAAACTGTACTTTATAAGCTACTTTACTTTTCTGATTTTAATTACTATGAATTATATGAAGAGCATCTGACAGGCGCTAAATATCGTAAACTACCATTTGGTCCTGTACCACAGAAAATTGATGTTTTAATAAATCAAATGATAAATTCAGGCCAAATCCAAAGAATTAAAACTGAATACTTTGGGCTACAACAAACCAGATATATACCTCTTCAAAAATCCAGATTAACTGAACTTAAAGCAAGTGAAAAAGATGTTGTTGATAATGTAATCAATCAAATGAGTGATTGGTCTGCATCTGTAATAAGTAATTATTCACATAAGGATTTACCATGGCTTGCAACAAAAGAAGGAGAAGAAATTAGTTATGAACTTGCATTCTACAGAGAAGCACCATATTCTGTAAGGCAATATGATGCTGAAGAATAATGATTTTTGAAGAA
>CAZFUO010000216.1:0-4432 GCA_964522065.1 uncultured Bacteroidales bacterium
TATTTTATCTGAACTAAACAACCATACACTATGGGTGGCCATACCTTTAGGATCTTCATTGGTTACTTTTCCACTATTTACTGTTAGCCAGTATTTGTTTTTAATAAAATGAATCTCCGGTGCCCAAAATCTGCCATTGTAAGGACAATCCAAAGGTAGTTTTGATGAATCTATTAACCATGAGTTGTGTTTCCAGTTGATAAGGTCATCAGATTCCAATAATCTTACACCCGGATTCAGACCTGTCCAGACTGGATTTGATGTTCCTGTACAATACCACGTTTCACCTACCTTTATTATGAAATGGTCTCTCATTGAAATATCTTCAGATTTGGTTATAGGGTTTGTATATCGGAATTCATTAGTCTGTGCTGTTATATTTGTGCTCCAGTTTAATTGAGAAAAGGCAATAGTAATAATCAATATAAGAATATTTCTTGTTCGCATTTAATATGTGATTTTATTTGAATAATAATTGAGCAAATGAGTGTAAAGATCTTCTCCAGGTTTGCCATTCGTGGGCAGTTTGTTGTGACACGAAATAAGTATATTTTATTTCCTGTTCATCAAGCATGTTTTTAAATGCACCTACAGATGCTGGGAATGGTGTCGGCTCTTTTGTACCAAGACTTAAGAATAACACTTTTACTTTTTTATTGAATTCTGTACCATCGCTGAATACTCCATTAAGAAATGTATTAGGGTCTAATTTTTGCGATGAAGGATAATTTGCGGTTCCGCTGAAACCGCCGTAATAAGAGAAACTGTTAATATTGTTAGTAAAAATTCTCATAGTTTGATTTGCTCCCATTGATAGCCCGGCAATTGCTCTGCTGTTTCGGTTTGGAATTGTGCGAAACCTTGATTCAATCAAAGGAATAATTTCCTTCATCATCACTTCTTCAAAAACAGAAACCTGTTGATTGCCGGTGTTGTTTTGTCCGGGTTTGTTAGCGTATCCGTTATCCATAACTATAATCATCGGTCTTGCTTTCTTTTGGGAAATTAAATTATCCAATATAATTCCCGCTTTGCCTTGTTTTGACCAGCCTGTTTCATCTTCAAAACTACCATGTTGCAAATAAAGTACAGGGTATTTCTTTCCGGGATTTTTTTCATATTCTGCCGGCGTGTAAACAAAGCACCTTCTGTTACTTTTAGTTATTTCCGAATAGTAACTAACTTCACTTATTATACCATGTTCAATATTTTTTTCGGTATAAAATTCCTGATCTTCTGCAGGGATTTCGATTCCGCTGCCCCAACGTCCTGCTCCATAGAAATAAAGGCTTCCGGGATCGGGTACTGATGCGCCATCAATGTTCAGTTGGTAATAATGAAAACCTACATCTTGTGGTGCTGATTGGCCTGTCCATACTCCTTTATCGTCTTTTACCAAATCATATTTAACTGAACCAATATCCAGCTGTACTTTGTTTGCATTTGGAGCGGAAATACTAACTTTTACTTGTCCTTCAGAATTTACCTGAGGATATTTTTTGCCAGCTTGAGTTGTTAGTGAAATTTTATAGTCTTCATTTGATTGAGCTTTTAAATAGTTGGTAAAACTGCCGAGGCAAAAAACAATACAGAAAATGAGAAATAAAATTTTTCTTTTCATGATAATATGATTTTTTAAAAGGTTATTTTTATGACTTGTATTCATATTCAACAAAAATAATAATTCACGTAAACAGAGGTTGTTGAATTTGATATATATGCTTTAATAATTGAAATAAAACAGGACTTAACATATAAATTTAGATAATGAATTACAAAATAACTTTAGCAACCTTTATATGCTTGTTTGCTTTAAATTCTACACTGGAATCGAGGAACATCACTCTGGATTTGAATAATTCTTCAGGCAGGCTAAATACAATGTTTAAAGAATGCATCGGTGCAGGAAGAGCCAACGAAGGCCTTCGCGCAGACTGGCAACAGCAGCTTGCAATGACTAAAAAAGATTGTGGTTTTAAATATATCAGGATGCATGGTTTGTTGTCTGATGATATGGCCGTTTATCGTGAAGATAAAAATGGAAATCCAGAGTACAATTTTCAATACATAGATGTTTTGTACGATTACATTTTAAGTATTGGTATGAAGCCATTTGTTGAATTGGGTTTTATGCCAGGATGGCTTGCAAGTGGTAATAAGACTATTTTCTGGTGGAAAGGTAATGTTACTCCTCCAAAGAGTTATGAAAAATGGGAGGCACTGATTAGAAATCTTACTTTGCATTTTACGGAAAGATATGGGGTAGAAGAAGTTAATACCTGGTATTTTGAGGTTTGGAACGAGCCTAATTTCAAAGATGGTTTCTGGACAGGTACTATGGAAGAATATTTTAAATTGTATGACTATGCCGTTAGAGGTATAAAAAGTGTAAATAATAATTATAAGGTAGGTGGACCTGCAACTGCAGGTGCTGCCTGGGTTCCAGAAATGATAAAGTTCTGTGTTGATAATTCTGTACCAATAGACTTTATTTCGACTCATACTTATGGTGTTAAGCAAGGTTATCTCGACGAAACCGCAACATCAGGAACTATTTTAAATAAAGAGAAATGGAGTGTTAGTGGTGATATTATCAATTCAAGAAAACAAATACAACAATCTTCTTTGCCGGGACTAGAGCTACACTATACTGAGTGGAGTGCATCTTATACTCCTGCTGACCCTATTCACGACAGTTATCATGAAGCAGCATTTATACTCCAGAAATTAAAAGAGTCAGGTACTGCAGCAAATTCTATGTCTTATTGGGTTTTTACAGATATTTTTGAAGAAGCCGGTCCAAGATTTACACCCTTTCATGGTGGTTTTGGCTTGTTAAATCAACAGGGAATTAAAAAATCTGCATACCATGCTTATGCTTTTTTAAATATGCTTGGCAAAAATGATATTGTGAATTCTGATAGTTCTTCGATAGCATCAAAAGATGAAAATGGAGATTTTCAATTGTTAATATGGGATTTTACAAATACACATCCGGGTGACTCCGTATTAAATCAAACATATTATAACAGAGTTTTACCTTCAAAATCAAAAGATCAGGTAAAAATTGATATAAATAATATTCCCAAAGGTAATTATGAATTGCAGATATATAAAACGGGTTATAGAGTAAATGATCCATATACTTTGTATCTTGACATGGGGAGTCCAAATAGATTAACAAAAGAACAGGTTAAAAAACTGAATGAATCAAGTAATTTGAATCCTGTAAATTCAGAAAAATTAAAAATTGATGGAAAAAGAAGTTTTAAACGTGATATTGAAATAAGGGAAAATGATGTAATATTGCTTAAATTCAAATTAATAAGATAAGGTAATATGATAGAGCAACCTGTATTATTTCTCGGGCATGGTAGCCCAATGAATGCAATTGAAGAAAATGATTTTGTTTATAATTTCAGGAAAGTTGGTAGTACTTTAACAAAACCTGATGCTGTTATTTGTGTTTCTGCCCATTGGGAAACTAAAGGAACTTTTGTGACAGCAATGAGCAATCCTGAAACTATACACGATTTTGGAGGCTTTCCAAAAGAACTATATGATGTTCAATATCCTGTTCCGGGTAGTCCGGTGCTGGCTGATGAATTAGTGAGTCAACTTGAAGAATTTAATATCGTCAAAGATTTATCATGGGGGCTCGATCATGGCACATGGTCAGTATTAAAACATTTATTTCCTTTGGCTGATGTGCCAGTTGTACAATTGAGTCTTGATTACACTAAACCTGCATTAGACCATTTTAAATTAGCATCTAGCCTGAAGTACTTAAGAGAAAAGAATATTCTGATTGTTGGCAGTGGTAATATGGTACATAATCTCAGGATGGTAAACTGGAGGCATCTTGATACTTCTTTCGCATATGATTGGGCAATTGAAGCAAATGAGATAATGAAAGCATCAATTATACAGAATGACTTTCAGAAACTTATTGATTTTAATTCGCAGGGTAAATCGTTTCAGTTGTCAATTCCTACTTCTGAACATTTTTTGCCATTGATATATATTCTTGCTTTAAAAGATGAAGATGATAAACTTGAATTTTTTAATGATGATATAGTTGGGGGATCAATATCAATGACTTCGGTCAGACTTTCTGGTAAATGATTATTAAATTTAAATACTATGAATAGATTATTGCTTATGCTTTTATTATGCTGTTCATTTTCTGTTTTGTCTGCAGCAGAACTAAGATCTCCTGATGGGACTCTTTTTATGGAGTTTACACTTGATGAAGATGGTGCACCGACTTATAGCCTTAAATACAAAGGGCTTGATGTAGTGAAACCCGGTAAATTGGGATTTGTGTTAAAGGGTAGTGAAAATACTTCTCTTTTTAATGATTTTGCTGTTACAGGTACAGGTACTTCTACTTTTGACGATACATGGTCACCTGTTTGGGGAGAAGAAAAAA
>CAZFUO010000217.1:0-2324 GCA_964522065.1 uncultured Bacteroidales bacterium
CAGCTGGCTTTCCAAGTCCGGCTCAGGATTATCTGGATATAAGCCTCGATCTTAACAAAGAACTTATAAACAATCCATCTAGTACTTTTTTCGGCAGGGTAAGAGGAAGTTCAATGATAGATGCAGGTATAGAAGACGGAGATCTGCTTATAATTGACAAATCGCTCGAACCTCAGGATGGTGATACTGCTGTTTGCTTTATAGATGGAGAGTTTACTCTTAAGTATGTAAGCATAGATAAAAATGAGGTTTTCCTGGTTCCTGCAAATAAAGATTACAAACCAATTAAAGTTACAGAAGAAAACAATTTTTGCATCTGGGGGGTTGTAACATATTCAATAAAAAATCACAAGCATAAAAAAATAAAATAAGATGTGCTTTTTTTCAAGATTGACATTAACTGCTGCTCAGCTTAAAGAAAGGTATCATGCCGAGCCTGATTTTGACGATGAATATCAGCCAAACGAGGTTTTTAATGCATTTACATTTCCCAAAACTCCTGTAATTACTTCTAAGGAACCACAAAAAATTCAGCTTTTCAACTGGGGACTTATACCTTATTGGGCCAAAGATGTAGATATTAGAAAAAATACTCTTAATGCCAGATTTGAAACTTTAAGCGAAAAGCCTTCTTTTAAATACAGCATTAACAACAGATGTATTATACCTGCTGATGGGTTTTATGAATGGCAATGGCTGGATGCAAAAGGAAATAAAAAGCAGAAATACCTGATAAATATTGCAGAAAATGAGCCATTTGCATTTGCCGGATTATGGAGCAGCTGGATAAATAAAGATAAAGTGACATTATTGACTTATACGATTATTACTCTTCCAGCAAACGAACTAATGTCTGAAATTCATAATTCAAAAAAAAGAATGCCATTTATACTTAGTCGTGAAAACGAAAAAAACTGGTTAGATGGCGGTGAAGTTATACCCGGTGATATTAAATTGATTGCCAAAGCTATTTAATTAAAATCCCGGATTAAACCCTGAACATGTTTGAAAGTCTTAATTTTGTTAAACGGTTAAGCATTAATAAAATCTAACATGAAAAAAATCATTTTACCTGTTATCAGTTTACTCTTTGCTGTTAATTCAATGGCTCAATATCCAGATATACCTGATTCAACTGCTCAGAGAGAAACCAGAATGAAAAAAGAAATCTACGAGCGCTCAATGAAAGCCTGGGAAAAAGCTTTACCAATTGTTAAACAAGAAGAGAGCCTTGGAAGACCTTACAGACCATGGGCAGCAAAACCCGAAGATTTAATCAAAAATAATATACCGGCCTTCCCGGGAGCTGAAGGAGGAGGCATGTACACTGCCGGCGGAAGAGGCGGAAAGGTTCTGGTTGTTACAAACTTAAACGACAGCGGTAAAGGTTCTTTCAGAGAAGCCTGCGAAACCGGTGGTGCCAGAATCATTATTTTTAATGTATCGGGAGTCATTAACTTAAAAACCCCTATAAACATTATGGCTCCATATGTTACAATCGCTGGTCAAACTGCTCCGGGTGACGGAGTTTGTATATCCGGATCAACACTTTGCATAGATACTCATGATGTAATAGTCAGACATATGCGGTTTCGCAGAGGGGCTACAGATGTAGCTTTCAGGGATGATGCGATAGGTGGAAATCCTGTAGGAAACATAATAATAGACCATGTTTCGGCCAGTTGGGGTCTTGATGAGAATATGTCTTTTTACAGACATGTTTATCAGAGAGATACTGCGACAGGCAAAGGTCTGAAACTCCCAACTGTAAACGTATCAATTCAAAACAGTATTTTTTCTGAAGCACTAGACACTTACAATCATTCATTTGGCGCAACCCTGGGTGGACATAACTGCATGTTTAACAGAAACTTATTTGCAAACAACATTAGTAGAAATGCATCTGTTGGCATGAGTAAAGGCTTTAACTTCGTAAACAATGTAATTTTTAACTGGTGGAACCGCTCTGTTGATGGGGGTGATATTTCAAGCTTGTTTAATATTATAAACAATTACTTCAAACCGGGACCTATGACGCCTGCAGGCGAAAAGATATCATACAGAATATTAAAACCTGAAAGCGGACGTTCTGAAGGAACTAAAAGCAGGTTTGGCAAGGCCCATGTTTCAGGCAATATAATTCACGGAAACGAGATAGTAAGTGCTAATAACTGGGAAGGTGGTGTTCAACCTGAGTCTGAAAATAAAGATGTTTTAAATGAAATCAGGTCAGATGCTCCGTTTGATATGCCTCCTGTTACTATACTTGATGCTAAACAAGCATATGATTTTGTACTGAACAATGCAGGTGCAACTCTTCCGGT
>CAZFUO010000217.1:2424-4431 GCA_964522065.1 uncultured Bacteroidales bacterium
GATGCAGTTAAAGACTGTAACGGTGACGGATATACTAATATTGAGAAATTCATTCACAACATTGACCCAACTGTTAAAGTTGACTGGAAAAATCTTAAAAACAATCATGATACATTATTGAAGAAAATCTGATAATGTTTGCGCTTATCGACTGCAATAATTTTTACGCATCGTGCGAAAGGGTTTTTAATCCTTCGTTAAATGGAGTTCCCATCGTTGTTTTATCAAACAACGATGGATGTATTGTTGCAAGGTCTCAGGAAGCCAAAGACCTGGGAATACCTATGGGTGCTCCTGCTTTTCAGATAAAAGATGTTATCGAGTCAAATAATGTTGCTGTTTTTTCTTCAAACTACACTCTGTATGGAGATATGTCTGCCAGGGTAATGAGAACAATATCAGGTTTTGCTGAAAACATTGAAATCTATTCCATAGATGAGGCATTTATTGATTTCAGAGGAATGGAAAACTTTGACCTTGCTGTTTATGGTAGAAAAATAGTCCGAACTGTTACCAGAAACACAGGTATCCCTGTTAGTATGGGCATAGCTCCAACCAAGACTTTAGCTAAAGTTGCAAATAAATATGCCAAAAAACACAAAGGATACAAGGGTGTTTGCCTGATAGATACTGAAGAAAAACGAGTAAAGGCATTACAAAAATTCAAAATTGAAGATGTCTGGGGCATTGGCAGACGTTACGAAAAGCTTTTGAAATATCACGGTGTAAATACTGCTTATGACTTCACTCAGAAATCCAGGTCGTGGGTAAGAAAAAACATGACTGTTGTGGGTGAAAGAATGTGGGATGAGTTAAGAGGTTTTCCGTGTATTGAAATGGAAGATACTGCTAAGGCTAAAAAACAAATTTGCACATCAAGAAGTTTCGGGACAAGGCTGACGGAATTTGAGGATATTTTTGAAGCGGTTTCTAACTATACAGCATCCTGCGCCGCAAAATTAAGAAAGCAGAAATCTTGTGCTGCAGGCATTATGGTTTTTATAATGACCAATCCTTTCAGGGAAAACGACCCACAGTATGTTAACAGCAGACATTACAAGCTTCCGGTTGCTACCAACAGCACTTCAGAACTGATAGAGTTCTCAAAGTTACTTTTAAAGGAAATCTATAAAAAAGGTTATTCTTACAAAAAAGCGGGTACAATTATTACAGAAATAATACCTGAAAACCCTGTTCAGGGTGATTTGTTTGATGTTAAAGACAGGGCTAAGCAAAAACTTCTTATGAATGCCGTCGATAAAATAAACGACGGAGCCGGTACTTACAAAGTAAGAATAGCATCACAGGGTTATGGTAAAAAATGGAAGTTGAAAAATGAGAAACTATCACCTTGTTACACCACAAGAATTGATGATATCATCAAAATTAAATCATAGCCTTAAACAACTCTCCTGCTATTAATCTTAAAGTTATTTCTGAGACTTTTGTCTGGTATAATGCATCCAGCTTTCTGTCAGAGGCATTCAGATATGACAACTGGTAATCTCTGAATTCTATACCCGATAAAGACCCAAGCCTGTATTTTTCCATAGCAGCCTCAAGATTGAGATGAGCTGCTTCACGGCTTTCTTCTTCAAACTCAATCATTCTGAGATTGTTAACATAATTGTTATAGAGCTGCATGATTTCGCTTTCAACATACTGTGCCTGTTTTTTATACTCCAGCTCAGCATTTTCAGCCATTATTCCTGCATTCTTAATTTTTCTGTTAATCTCACCTCCATTAAAAACAGGAATCTTCAAAGAAAGTCCCCAGTTAAAACCGTTAGACTGATCATATCTTGAAGGGTAATAGGCATTTTGACTTAAATTAAACCCATATCCTGCAGATGCTGACAAAACAGGGAATCTTTCAGACTTTGCAAGCTTCAGATCGAGCCTTGCCAGATTTTCACCGGCTCTAAGAGATAACAGGCCTGTGTTATTCTGCATTGCAGAGCTCAACAAATCTGCAAGTTCAAGTTTGGTTACCGGCATGATAGAATC
>CAZFUO010000218.1:0-4401 GCA_964522065.1 uncultured Bacteroidales bacterium
TGTGGTACTACCCATACAATAGCAGCTGAGTCAAATCTGGAAAATTTAAACGACCGAATAAATTGAATATCAGCATCATTTTTTTGCATTCTAATAAACAATCTCCTTCCGGCTACTTCCAGACTAACTACATTTCCAACTTGAGTTTTAGAAATACCTGAAAAATTAGTTTGACTATTATTCTGATCTTTCCTAATCTCTAAATCAGGGAATAATTTCAAGAGTAAATCATAAGAACCTTTTGAGTATGGTATATGCCACTTACCAATTTTTTTACTCCACCTGGCATCAGGTAGTTGTTTTATAATGCTTATTGTCTGAGCATTATATGGAATATCAAGACCTATCCTATCAACACCATTGTAATTAATTTTTGAAGCAACAACTTTCATTATAATTGCGTATAAAGTTTGTATATGAACAATAACAGCATAAACAAAAGCAAATATACACAATATAATTAATATTATATTAACTTTATGGTTTTCTATAATTTTTATTCATCCAAGCCATCATCACGTCTGCTTCGAAGGTGTGGGTGGTTGATTTGATGCGGTTTTGGAGTTTACCTTCAACTTCAAAACCGAGAGATGCATACATTGCAATGGCTCTGAGATTTGATTCTCTGGCAATAAGTTCAACACGTAAAATATCACCCCTTGAGGTTTCGACGATATTTAGGAGATTTGAGAAAAGCTGCCGCCCTACTCCGCGGTTTTGAAAATCGGGGTGAATCACTATTGTTAGTTCACTTAAAACGTGATCAAGTACCTTTGGGCCGGGTTTCGAACAGTGTATTTCGCCTATTATCTGATCTCTATCAGTGTCAATGACAACTAATTGTACACCGTATTTTTGAGCCTTATCACTAAACTGACTCACATACTCCATACTAATTTCATCTTTAGTGCGAAGTATACCTCCAGCAGTCTCTGCAACAGTTATGTATAATTCATATATCTGATTTAAATCCTGTATAGTTGCGGGGCGTATTTTTAACTTTTGCATGAGATTTATACATAAAGAGGTGCGTCAGTCACATGGTTTGTGCAAACGGTATTGGATTTAATTAACAATTCGTATCTATTGTTTATCGTTGAGGTCAAAATTAATAAAATATTTAATATGATGATAAAATATATAAAAAAATAGCCCCGGAAAAACCGGGGCTATGATTGTGATTTATAACGTGAAATTACTACGTTTTGGACTATTTAAATTAATAGCCTGGGTTCTGGTAGTACAGTCCGCCACCTTTTAAGTTGGCAAGGAATGTAGTTGAGATAGGACGTAATGCATATTCAGGTTTGAAGAATACTGCAAGGTCAGGATGTGTTGCTTTCAGATAAGAATCGTCTTTAAGCATACCTGTTCTCTTAAGATCGTAAAATCTTACATATTCTCCGCAAAGCTCACGACCGCTTTCGTCAAGAATCATTCTGATGCTTGGGGTACCTGTCAAAGGTTTTGCACCTGCACGATTGCGAAGTTTATTAAGATAACCAAGTGTTGAAGAACCACCGTTTGCATATAGATCGGCCTCAGCAGCTATCAAATAAACTTCTGCCATACGCATAATGAATGTAGCATTCAGGTTTCCATTACGTTTAGATGAAGCGTTTGCTACATAATATCTGCTGCTGTTGTGCTTTGACAATGATGGATAGAAATAGTTGAAAAGGTTTTCAGAGGTTCCGTCAGAAGTATAACCTGTTGAAGGATTACTATATGAATATGTCATATTGATATTCTTCTTCGAATCATTATAAATATCCATATAATCAACTACCAGGTAGTTTTTCTTCAACTTATCTGCAGATTCGGTCGCATAGTCAGCATCCTGAGGCATAATAAATTTGATAGCCAAATCTCCAACTGCAAGGCTTTTGCCTAATACAGATGCATCTCTGTCATATTTTGCAACGGTTCCGGCATCCCATGTATATGCTTTGTTAGCCTTCCATTGAGTCTGGAATGATTTTGAAAAACGTGGATCGAGTGTACCATCATTTTCAACAAACAAGCTTAACAAGTGTTGAGTTGGCATAAATACACCAGATTGATTTCCACCCCATGTCATGCGGTAGTTTTGGTCGTCAACCAATGCTCCGAAATTAAATACTTTGCAATAGAAGTATTCGTTATTACGGTTTAGTCTGTAGTTACCATTGCTAGATCCATGACCGTCAGCACCTGCATACCAGCGGTGTTTCCATAGTGCTTCTTTGTTGTTCCAGTTGTTTGCTTCGTCAAAAACAGCGTCAAATGTTGGATACAAATGAGCATTATATTGCGAGCCACCGGCTTCGGCATCATCAATCAACATTTTTGCATATTTCAATGCATCTTTTGCGTAAGATTTTGTAGCATCATATTGTACTGACTGCAACAAAACTTTAGCCATAAAACCAATTGCAGCTTTTTTAGGAGGTACAGTTGTTGTGTTGTGATCACCAACAGGCAGCCATTCGATAGCAAACTCAAGATCTGGTATAATTACATTTTTGTAAACAGTAAGCGGATCTGTTCTCTGTGGTTCGAAGTTCATACCTACAGCGGGTTCGGTAATAACGGTTACGGCACCAAACTGTTCGACTGCATTAAAATAATAAACTGCGCGCAAAAATCTTGCCTGAGCAACAGCTTCGTTGCGAGCCTTTTCAGTTGTAAAAGGTGCCAGATGAGCTAATGCAATAGCATTATTACATGACCCGATACCATCATATGTACCATTCCACCAGTTATTTGTATAAGTCGTGTTAGGTGCGGCTCCGGCAAAATACCATAACCATTGTGTGTATGATGTACTTTTATTAGTCTGATATGTCCAAAGGTCGGTTCCTCCATCGGTAAGATAGAGCCAGCTGTCAGTCCCGTAGAAGTAACGCTGCATTGCAAAATAGCACTGATTAATCAGAGCCTGGTATCCGTCTGCAGTAGAAGCAACTTTTTCCATAGTGAAACCGCCCGGATTTTCCTCCTCCAGTGAACAGGAAGGTATGCTGACAGTAAATGTAGCTAATGCCAGTATGATAAATAGTTTCCCGAATATTTTTTTCATTTTCATGATCTCCTATTATTTAAAATGTGATATTTACACCAACAAAATACTGTTTGTACAATGGGAATGCATCTGCACCCTTTGTTTCAGGATCTGTACCTTTTAGTTGCTCGTCTGCAACAAAAATAAATGGATTGTAAGCTGTAGCATAAACTCTCATCTTTTCCATTAGTACCTTACTGGTAATATTTTTTGGCAAAGTGTAACCAAGTGTTAGATTTTTGATCTTAATAAACGATCCATCTCTAATGGTCAATGCTCCCATGGTTGTCTGCTCTGTACCACTACCCGGAACTGGATAATAAGCTCCCTGATTGTCTTCAGTCCAGTAATCTACACCTGCAATCTGGTTATTTGAAATACCGCTTTTTGCGTTGTACCATCCTAACAAGTCACTCTTGATGGTCTGACCAAGTCTTGCCATTGCAAAGACATTAAGGTCAAAGTTTTTATATACAAGTGTATTGTTCAAACCAATTACAAAGTCAGGATTTGCATGACCAAGTATCTGTCTGTCTTTTTCGCTATACTTGTGAACACCACCATCTTCATTTTGAGGAACAGTTTCAATCATAACCCAACCTGGTTTAACACCATAAGCTGTTAAAGTTTCCTGAGGAGTGTTCGACCCCCAAATACCCTGGTATTTATATCCGTAGAATGATCTGATAGGTTCGCCTGTAAACAAGCTTTCAGCTATAAGGTTTCCACTTGGCAGTGAATCAATTTTTTCTGTACTCCAGGTAAATGAGAAGTCAGTATTCCATGAGAAATCTTTTGTTCTCACATTTGAAGTGCTGATATTTAAATCTATACCCTTATTACTGGTTTCGGCGATATTTTCCCAGCTAGAAAGCGGAGCTCCGCAACCTGTTACACCACTTGTAATTGGCATTGTACGTTTAAATAACAGACCTTTTGTTTTAGTATCAAAATACTCAACAGTTGCAATAATTCTGTCTTTAAAGAATCCCATGTCAAGACCAAAGTTCCAGTTGTAAGATTTTTCCCAACCTAAACCCGGATTACCGTAAGTACCTGTGTATTGAGTAAATGGAACTATTTTACCATTTATAGAAATACCGCTTGAAGAATAAGCATAAGGCTGGGTTGATGTAGAGTACGCGCTCAAGCCACCTGAGTTACCTGTTATACCATAACCAACTCTAAGTTTAAGGTTGCTCAACCAGTCTTTGGTGTTACCCATAAAGTCTTCGTCAGAAATTCTCCATGCAACAGCACCTGCAGGGAAATAATCCCATTTACGTGTTTCAGATAACCATGAAACTCCATCCCAACGATTTGAGATAGTAAACAGATATTTACCTTTATAAGAATAA
>CAZFUO010000219.1:0-4394 GCA_964522065.1 uncultured Bacteroidales bacterium
AAGAGTATCTATCCATTAAAAATCAATGAATACTTGGCAGTAGGAATTCCGGTAATAATGACAGAATTTGCAGATCTAGACGAATTCAAGGGAATTGTTTCTATTGCAAAAAACAATGTTGAATTTTCAAATATGATTACTATAGAAATAAATCAAGATAACGAGGAAAAAATTGAGAAAAGAATAGCATTTGCTTCTCAAAATTCATGGGATGTAAGGGCAGATAATTTTGCTCAAATAATTGAAAATAATTTAAAATGAAGAAGAAAATTGGAATAATAACTATTACTGATTATCTCAATTATGGTAATCGTCTTCAAAACTATGCTACTCAGATTGTGTTACAGAGTTTAGGCTTTTATGTGATTTCAATAAAAAACAGCACAGGAAATATAAGACCTAAAATTAAAAAAAACCTTTCTGAAAGAGTTTTTAGAATTTTTAAGCAAAGTCCTTTTATTCTAATTAGCAAGGCATTAAAAAAAATAAAAAGAAAAATAGGAGAAAAAAAAGAAATACAACTCTTATTAAAAAAAGAAAATTCATTTATTAATTTTTCTAAAAATCATATTTCAGAGACTGATTTTGTTATAGCACCAGAAAACATACCTATTAATCTAGCAGAAAGTTTCGACTTTTTTGTTGTTGGGAGTGATCAAGTTTGGAATCCACATTTCAGATTTGGAAATTCAATGGATTTCTTATCTTTTGCTCCAAAAGAAAAAAGAATTACTTTCGCACCAAGTTTTGGTGTTTCTAAAATTCCAGATATATATAAAGAATCTTATAAAAAATGGCTTGCTGGTTTTTATAATCTCTCTATCAGGGAAAACTCTGGAGCGGAAATAATTAAAGAGTTAACCGGGAAAGAAGCATCAGTTCTAATTGATCCTACTTTAATGTTGAATAATCAAGAATGGCTAAAAATATCCAATAAGGCAAGATTCATCCCTGAAGGGCCATATTTATTAACATACTACATTGGAGAAGTTTCAAGTACAAGAAAAAAAATACTTAAAAGCATCTCTGTTAAATTGAACCTAGAACTGATTATGTTAAATTCTAAAGATGACGAGCAAAGGTTTGATGCCGATCCGGGAGAATTTATAGATTATTTTAATTCAGCAACTTTAATATGTACAGACTCTTTCCATGCTATAATTTTTTCAATTTTATTCAAAAAACCTTTTTTAGTTTTCGAGAGAGAAGGTAACAGTGCTCCAATGAGTTCAAGAATAGAAAATCTACTTGACAAATTCAAATTAAGTGATAGAAAATATAATCTTCAAACTGATTATAATAAGCTCCTTGAAATTGATTTCAATCAAATAGATGATATTCTAAAAACTGAAAGAGTAAAAGTAAAAGAATTCCTAACTAAATCATTCAACAATAAATTGTGAACCAAATAAAAGCCGGAGCAGTTTTATCATACATTAATATTGTGATTGGTAGTTTAATATCAATCATTTATACTCCTATAATGCTTAGGCTTTTAGGGCAAAGTGAATTTGGATTATACAACTTGGTATCATCAGTCGTTGCGTATCTAGGTTTATTTAATTTTGGGTTTGGAAATGCATATATTAAATACTATTCTTCCTTTAAGGCAACCAAAGACGAAATAGGCGTAGCTAAATTAAATGGAATGTTTATGCTCATTTTTTTAGTTCTGGGTATAATAGCCATTATAAGTGGGTTATCTTTAACATATTATTCTGATATTATTTTTGGCAACAAATTAAACAACATAGAACTTGAAAAAGCAAAATGGTTAATGTTACTTCTTGTTGTAAATATGGGAATAACCTTTCCCGGAATTGTTTACAACTCTTATGTCACTGCAAATGAAAAGTTCATTTTTCAAAGAGTACTTCAAGTTTCAACCGTTATAACTAGTCCTTTTCTTGTAATACCTGTTTTACTAATGGGTTATGGTTCTATAGGCTTGGCAGTGGTTACTACACTTATTAATTTAGCCTCCTGTCTTATAAATGTTTATTATTCACACAAAAAGATTAAGATCACATTTATTTTTAAAAATCTCCAATTTGGTATGATAAAAGATCTCTTTATTTTTTCATCATATATCTTTTTAAATTTAGTAGTTAATCAAATTAATTGGAATGTAGATAGATTTATCATAGGTCGTATCAGAGGTACATCTGAAGTTGCAGTTTATAGTATTGCAGCTCAATTAAACTCATACTATATGCAATTCTCTACTGCATTCTCAAGTCTATTTATCCCAAGAGTAAACCAGCTAATTGCGTCAGGTAATAATAATTGGAAATTAACTGAATTATTTACAAAAATTGGTAGAATTTTATTCTTTATTCTGTCATTGATTTTTCTAGGTTTGATTTTTTTTGGAAAAGCTTTTATATATGTATGGGCTGGAAGTAATTATGAAGCTGCATATCCAATAGCTATGATTTTAATTATACCAGTAACTATACCGCTAATTCAAAATATAGGAATTGAAATTCAGCGGGCAAAAAATATGCATAAATTCAGATCATGGGTCTATTTTTTTATTGCAGTTGGCAATATTCTAATTTCAATACCATTAGTTAAACTTTATGGAGGGTTTGGAGCTGCTATTGGAACGGCTATTTCTTTAATAATAGGAAATATAATAATTATGAATTGGTACTACCAAAAAAAAATAGGTTTAGATATAATATATTTTTTCAAATCTATTATAAGTATTCTGCCATCATTGATAATACCAGTTATTACAGGAATTATTATGATGGTTTTTGTTGATTTATCAAATGTACTCTACTTGTTAATATCTATTACAATTTTTGGGTTTGTCTTTTTCATTTCAATATGGAAATTTGCGATGAATAACGATGAAAAAGATATCCTTAAAGGCCCTATATCACGCATAATTAAAAAATAAAATGTACGGACGACTTATACTTTTTCCAGTTAATCTCTCAGAAACTCCTTTAAACAAGGTTTTACCTGAATACAACAATGAACTTCTTGAAAATATCAGATTTTTTATTGTTGAAGATGTGCGTACAGCAAGACGATTTTTAAAAAAAACATTCAGAGATTTTGATATAGAATCTTGCCAGTTTTTTATTCTCAACAAACATACAAGCGCTCAGGAGCTAAGCGACTTTATCAATCCACTTTTAGCCGGAAATGATGTAGGTATTTTATCTGAGTCGGGATGCCCTGCTATTGCAGATCCCGGAGCTGATATTGTAAGTATTGCTCAAAAAAAGGGAATACGGGTAATACCTCTTGTTGGACCATCTTCTATTTTATTGTCGTTAATGGGCTCTGGTTTTAACGGGCAGAAATTTTCATTTCAGGGATATTTACCTGTTGAAAAAGATAACAGAATAAAAGATATTAAACGACTGGAGTCAATCTCATATTCTGAAGATATGACTCAGATTTTTATAGAAACACCTTACAGAAATGCAAAGCTTCTTGAAGATTTGATTTCAACTCTAAGGCCATCAACAAAAATTTGTGTTGCATTCGATTTGACAGGAGATGAAGAGTTTATAAAAACAATGACGGTGTCTGACTGGAAGAAGAATAAAATTGATTTGACTAAAAAGCCTTGTATTTTTCTAATTTACAGAGGTTAATCTATTTGCCAACCAAAACGGAAATAAACTGAAGTTCATTTTCGAAAATCTCACTAAAATACTTTTTGCCAATATCCTGTTTTAACTGCTTGTAAGTCCACATTTTCCCGTTACGAAACGATAATGAATTTAGATTTCTGCACTCAGCCAGATTAGAATAATATAATAAAACCTGCCATTTTCCGGCATAATTCTCATATTCATATTTCAGTAGAAATATTGGTTTTTCAGCACCCGGTATGTACTTTTCATGCATTTCCTCAAGTGTTGACTCTATACTTTTGCCAAAAGTTAATATCTTTTCAAAAGGTGTGTCAACCTTTTCTTTTTCAAAAAGTGAATCAGAATCTCTTTGTGCCAGATATAAGTTTCCGTTATCCCACAAAATCAATCTGATTAAAGGATGTTGAAACATTCCGGGGTTTTCCATCGAAACAGATTGTGCAACCCTGCCGATAACATTTCCCTGTTCGTCAGTAACCGGCAACCATACCTCTTCATTATTACATCTTTTCAACATATATTTTCTTAAAACAACTTTGTAATAATACAAAGCGATGAGAGATATCAGCAGAATTGTAAGCAGTATTATCAGCCAGACAGGAATGTCTGAAACAAATACGGTTAAACTCATTAATATCTCTGAAAAAAACATAATCATCATCATTTATATACCGAACTAACAACCGTATATTTTAATTGTTCGGTAAAAAACTAAATTTGTTTCTCTGCGAGATATGATGATCTTACCAGTGGTCCGCTTTCAACAAAAGCAAA
>CAZFUO010000220.1:0-4363 GCA_964522065.1 uncultured Bacteroidales bacterium
TTAACCGGCATTTCTTTATCGGCCAGCACTCTTGATACGAAACTGACATCACCTGCATTAAAGTTTTCGAGGTTTATGTTTTCGATTTTAGTGAGTCTTCGCTCAATGGTTTTTACGAGATCTCTCCACTGATAGAGGACATCGGTTTCGATACCTAAAATACCCAGATCGATTTTTCCTGAGGTTATATTTTTCATATAAATATCTTTAACGAAACCGCCTCTTCGTTCATTTGTTTTGATAAACAGCAGATGGTTTAGTTTTGCACCTTCTTCTACCACACAATTCTCCATATACACTTTTTCTATGCCGCCTGAGAGTTCGCTACCCAAAGCGAGTAGTTGGTGGCCGTTTTTTGCAATACAGTTTCTGATTACGATATACTTTGATGGCGTCTTTAGCCTCCATGCGTCCTGGTTTCGTCCTGATTTTATGGAAATTGCATCGTCTCCCTGGTCGAAAATACAGTTTTCTATAAGTACGTTCTGACTCATTTCGGGATCAATGCCATCGTTATTGTGCCCATGTGCCCATATCCTGAGATTTTTTATTACAATATGCTTTGAAAGATAAGGATGAACTGTCCAGAATGGGCTGTTGGTTATCTTTATGCCATCCATGAGTACATTCTGACAACGGTTGAATTGAATAAAGTGTGGTCTGAAGTTGGCTGTATCATTAACCATTTGTCTTTCTTCGACCGGCTTGTAGTACGAAGCAAGGTAGTATAAACGTTTCAGGCTTTCCATGTGCGGTTTCGGCCTTGAAAACCAGGTTTTCCAGATATCCATTTTTGCTTTTACTTCACCCTGGCCTGTAATTGCAATATTTTTGCAGTTATAGGCATAAATAAGGGGTGAATAGTTGTAGCACTCCATGCCCTCCCAGGTGGTATGCACGGGTGGCAGATAATCTTGTGGTAATTCGGAGAACAACAATGTGCTTCCCTTTGACAAGTGCAAATTGACGTTGCTTTTAAAGTGTAACTTTCCGGTTAACCACTCTCCTTCCGGAACCACGACTACGCCACCGCCTATACTGCTTGCGCTGTCTATTGCTGCGTCAATGGCTTTAGAGGTTTTTATTTTATCGCCGGTTACGGCACCAAAATCGACGATATTCAGTTTTGGACAATTACTGAAGTCAGGCATGTTTATTGCCGGATTTTTAAATGGAGCTTCTGCCTTTACTTTTTTAATAAGAACCTTGGCATTTGTAGCTGCCAGACTTAAAAATATTGCAGTGGCTGTGGTAAGAGTGTAGCTAATAATCTTTTTCACGGTTTTTACTTTTTTAGGAAAGTTGTATGTATGGTCTCGTTGTATCCGAAATTATCGTTGGCCTTAATAGTGACTTTGTGTATGCCTGGGTTTAGATCTGCCGGTAATAATGTTCTCCAGATGTGAGGAGATTGTGTGGTTCGTAATGCTGCTTTCTTACTATACTTTGTTGGATAAACATCGGCTCTCCCTAAAGCTGCGACTCTTGCTACAGATGGTGCCACTATCATATTTTTATCCATAATTATCTTCTTGTTGTCGTCTATGGTTAAAACTACTTTTGTGCTGTCTGAAGCGCCGAAAAGATTAACCAGAATTGTATTTTCAGGGAGTTCAGCGAGGGCAGGCACGTGATTATCAATTGTGTCCTGACCTTTCATCCAGATATCAGCCTGTATATTTGAGTCAAGTCCAATTCCTTTAAATTTTATTTTGGTTTGCTTATTCTGAACACTTAACTCGAAGTAGTTTCTGGGACTACCACATTGCATTATTGATGAGGGATTTCCATACTGATCTTTTTCACCTGTCCACCAGTTGCCACAGACTGCTCCGGCTACTATTTCGGGAATCACATTTCCATTTTTAATTTTGTGAAATATCCTTCCGGCTCCGTGCATATGACCTGATACGACTATTACATTTTTAAATTTTGAAAGAATGTCGATAAGTGAATCTTTATTTTCAGTATATAATAAAGGTATATGCATGGCAACAATAACAGTGCTGTTGGCAGAGACCAGTTTAAGGTCGTTTGCTGCAAATTTCAACTGCTTTTCTGTAAAGTTTCCTATATAACCTGATTTTCCTTTTGGAAGGACGTTATTGAAAACCAGAAAATGAGTATTGTTATGATTGAATGAGTATGTGGATGCTCCAAAATTTGTATTGTAGGTCATATCCTGAGGATATGGCTGTTCCATTACCCTGTCATGATTGCCGTATATTGTCCAGGTTTCGTGTCCGGTATATTCCAGCATTTTTTTAATATCTGCCTGAAGATGCGGTTTCTCGTTAACTAAATCGCCCAGTATCAGATTTAATGACAGGTCATTTCTTGAAATGATTTCTGTGGCAAAAGTTTGATTGGTATATTTTAGTTCCTGAAGATTGTCTATTTGTATATCACCGATTAAGCCTATTCTGAAATTTTCGCTGACTGTTGTTTTTGTAAGGGCAAAATTTGCTTCTGCATGTTGAGGGGTATCTTGTTTGGGATTGAGATAATAAAAACCTGCATTTTTTACATTTGATATTTTTTTGCTAAAGGTATAGGCTGAAGGCATAACTGGGAAAACGGAGGTTCCGGTTTCGGCATTTATTTTATAAAAACCTTTTTTGTCTGTTGTCACTATATCAAGCCCATTTGATACCGGCACATTTTTAATACCCTTTTCTTTTTGATCTTTTATGCCATTGCTGTTTTCATCAAAAAATACGTATCCTGTGACTGTTGTTGAGAAAAGTGGAGAAACCGCTACAATTATTGCAGAGACAAACAGTATTAACTTTTTCATTTTTTCAAACTATTAAAAAGGGACAGTATCAAAGTTAGATACTGTCCCTTTGACTGATTACAAAAATAGAAAATTAATTTGCCGGAGCTGCATATTTGTAAGTAATAATGATATTATCTTCATTATCGAATGATGCAAAAGCCTGGCCGGTTGGAGTGAAATCAAGCCAGAGGTCGTCGGCAACTACAGATTCTAGAACTACTTCAGCTGTCCATTGTTGTGTTTCACTGTCAAGTGAAATAATTGATGGATACTGGTTTGCATTTCTGTACATCAGGAATGGTACACCATAAGGTGAAACCGCTAAATCGATTTTTCTTATTGTATTCAGGTCAAGATTAAGTACATCACCTACATTTGACCATGTCTGAGTTGCTGCTGTGTATTTTTTTACTCTTGGCTTGAAAACTGCAGGGTCTGAAGCGTTATCTGCTACAGCAATATAAATGTTGCCATCATTATCTACATCCATATCAAAATCACGTAGATTTGATGATGTAGCGCCTTCTTCCAGAACTTTGTCTGCTATTGTTGTCCATGCACCATTCTGGAATTTGTAAACTGAGAATGTTGATGGTGAATTTGCGTTGAAAAGACCAAGATATAATGCATCGCCTACTAGTTTTGTAACAGGCAGGTATGCGTAGAGTTCGGCTGCTCTGCCAGGAAGAGCTACATTTGTTGCCCATGCGGTTCCGTCGAAAGTTGAAACCACACATTCGCGTCTTTGAAGACCTCCTGCTGCTGCATTGAGCATATTGAACAACATTAGTTTGTTGTCTGGTGCAAAACCTAAGGCTGTATATGTTACCTTGGCAGCTGTTACAGGTTGAGTACCTACTGCAACCCATGATGTTCCGTCAAATTTCTTAACAACTGCTGCTGATGGTATTGTTGAGATATAATCAGGATAAGCAACATATGGTGAGCCTGCGTTGTCAAATACAAAATCGAGGTAAGAGTCTATGCGACCTTCTGAGATGCCTGCTGAAGATCCTACAAACTGCCATGCACCATCTACAAGTTTAATCATAGCAGCTTTTTCATCTGTACTACTAGCTCTGTCTTGTTTGTACATAATGTAAGGTAAGCTGTTTACAGGATTTACCTTCATCTTGAATTCAACAATAGAGTCTGAAGTAAGTGTTGCTACTTTTGACCATACATATGATGATGCTTTGCCTATGGTAATGGTATATCTTTTGTTATTTTTACCATCCATAACATAATAATCTACAGGAACAGTAAAGTTATTAGCTGTAACACCACTAACCTGACCTACACCACTTACAACTACTGAGTCGTTTTCTGATACTTCAAAACGAGCAACCAGGGATGACTTATCTACTTCTGCAGGTAGATTAATTGTCCAGTTTGTACCGGTTGTGTCGGTTACAACGTAGTCTTCTAACAAAACACCTTCGTTGTCTTCGGCATAAAATCCGAAACTTAAAAGTTTTGCTTCTCCTGACTTTTCTTCGTCATCAGAGTCACACGAATAAGCAAATCCGGCAAATGCTGCCAGCATGAGAAAGGTTTTAAATAAATGTTTCATAATAAAAATTG
>CAZFUO010000221.1:0-4353 GCA_964522065.1 uncultured Bacteroidales bacterium
TGAAGTAAAAGCTGATAGCATAGACAATCATGATGTTGTTTCCGGTGTCTCCGGCAATTCTGATTTGAATTTTGGTGGTTTTGGAAGGGCTTCAGTTTTTGGAGGTGGAAGTAAGTATGATTTTGCAACTACTTTTGCCGAATTTTCATTAAAGGCTGACTATAAAAGCGGTTTTGCCTTTTTGAAATCAGATTTGAGGTTGAGGACAGGGGTGTTTTTTGGTGAGGAAAAAATTATACCTGAAGTCAAAGAGCTTTATGCTGGTGTAAAGTCTCCGCGCTTTGATATCTTGTTTGGTAATCAGATTGTTAGCTGGGGTAGGGTAGATGGTTTTAATCCAACTGACAATCTTAGCCCTATTGATTATTTTTTTCTTTCTGCCGACCCTGACGATGGCAGGAAGTCTCAGTTTATGTTGAGACTTAATTATAAGCCGGTGTCGGGTATAAATCTGGAGATTATTGGAATTCCTTTTGCAAAAATGTCAGACTATCGTTATGATTTGATTTCGCTGGCAGATAATGTGGTTATTGGTGAAGATATACTACCTGATAAATCTTTTAAGAATTCTTCTTTTTCTGTAATTGCCGATTTTGATTTTTCTGATTTTGGTGGTTCTGTTTCTTTTTTCAGGGGATATGATCCGTTTCACGGTTTTGATATTGTTAATGTTAACTGGTTGCAAAGCGGTCCTGAAGTTGAAATAGCATCGAGGCCATATTTGAAAAATACAATTGGTCTTGATATGGCCGTACCTGTCGGAAGTTTTATCTTCAGAGCTGAGGCTGCCTATAATTTTACTGAAAATCCTGAAAATAAGATTTTTATACCTCAGGAAAATCTGGCATATGTTGCTGCTTTAGAGACTTCTGTAGCTGGCTTTACTTTGATAGGCCAGTTTATTGGTAAATATATTCCTGGTTTTCTACAATTATCGGTTCCGGTAATGGGCGATCAGGGCTCGGAGTCAGACTATTTGAAATTTGCAGGGGAGATGATTGATTATGAAAACAGATTGTTTAACAGGAAAGTTTTTAATACCCAGGAACAGTCAAATTCAGCGGTTTCGATGAGTGTGCAGAGAAATTTTGCTTATGATGTGTTATCTGCACAACTTGTTGGATACTATAATATTACTTCTGAAGAGTTTATGTTGAGGCCTTTACTGACCTGGAAAGTTACTGATGCTTTTACGGCTTCCTTTGGTGGTAATTACATGCATGGGGTTGATAAATCATTGTTTTCTTATTCTTCGGTTGTGCTAAACGGCGCTTTTGTTGAGTTTAAAGTAAGTTTTTAGGTATGAAAAGGTCGATGTTTGTAATCAGGTACAGGTGGCATATTATTATTGCTACTTTGGTATTGGTTGTGGCTGCTGTGATTCCGCTGTTTAGTATTAAGATTAACCCTGATCTTGAATCTTACATGCCTGAATCTATGCAGTCAAAGCAAAACAACCGAAAAATCAATGAAATTTTTGGCACTAACGAAGTTCTACTTATTGTTTTCTCAACCGCTGATGTTCTTAACGTTAGCACTCTTGAAAGGGTGAAGGCCGTTAGCGAAGCACTTGAAGAAATTCCTGAATTTAGTGAAGTTTATTCTTTATTTAAGGCGGTGAATATCACTTCATTTGATGGCAGTATGCTGGTTGAGCCATTGATAGGCGGGGAGCTTGGGGATGACATCCCTGTGGAAAAACTCAGAAAAGCGATTGTTGGTAATGATATGGTTTATAAGCTCGTGGTTTCTGAAGATTTCAAATATACTTCCGTAATAGTGGGCTCTGATAAGTCGTTGTCCGATAATATGATTATGACAAAAATTGACTCCGTACTTGCACTAAATCCGGGCGATGAGAAGGTGTTTATTACTGGCCAGCCATATTTAAGAAATGACGCTTATTATAAAATAGGCCATGATATAATGGTTTTGCTGCCTGTGGGTTTGGTGGTTATGTTTATAATTTTGCTGGTTTCTTTCAGGGAACCGCGGGCTGTAGCTTTACCTTTTATTGTTGTGGTTTTTTCGATACTGGTTTCGATGGCTATGATTCCTCTTTTGGGTTGGGATCTCAGCCTGATTGGGGTTCTCATACCTATAATGATGATAGCTATTGCCAATAATTATGGAGTTTATTTTATTGCAAGATATCAGGATATTAATGCATCGCATCCGGATATAAGTGTAATGAAGATTGTTCAAAAAAGTGCTGATTATCTGGTGATTCCTGTTTTGATGTGTGGACTGACTACAATTTTCGGTATTATGGGGCTGGTTGCTCACCTTCTGATACCGGCCAGGCAGATGGGCGTAATTGCTGGTGTAGGTATAACTTTCGCTCTGGTTTCAAGCCTTTTATTTATACCTGCAGTTTTGTCATTATTAAAAAAAGGACGACCTCACAAAGATCTGACTCATCACTCGGTAGGTTTCTTTCCAAAGCTTCTCGTCAAAACCGCTAAATGGCTTACCTCTAACCCAATACAGGTCATAGTTTTGTTTGTGGTAATGTTTATTATTATTGGTTTTGGCATAGTATTTATGAAGGTTGCCCCGGACTCAAATAAGGTTTTACCTGAAAGTCACGATTTTAACGTAGCAGTTGATATTTCTGACCGGTATTTTGGAGGTAGTAAAATGATAGCCGTGATGTTTGAGGGAGATGTATTAGATCCTGCCATGCTTAAAGGTATTGATAATCTGGGTAGTGAGCTTAAACGTTTGCCGGGTGTTGGTTCGGTGACTTCACTTACTGATGTAATCAGAAAAATAAGTATGGCGTTAAATGATTCTGCTGATGTCGGTTTTAATAAAATTCCTGAATCAAGAGAGGCTGTGGCTCAGTATCTGGAGTTGTATTCTATGAGTGGTGATCCTGAAGATATTGAGCGATTTATCGATTTTAATCAGACTAACACCCTTATGAATGTGCAGTTCAGCGCTGACGATTTGGGTGATATTAATTTGATTACATCAAATATAAGCAGGCTGGCAAATGAGGCTTCATTAAAATGTGTGATAGGAGGTCCTGCCCTGATTGAAAAAGAACTGAGTGAGTCTGTTAAAACCGGTCAGTACTATTCTTTGCTGGCGGCTTTTGCTGCTATAGTTTTATTGCTTTCGCTTATATTCAGGAGTTTTAAAGCCGGTATTATTGGCAGCCTGCCTTTGGTTTTTGCGGTTTTCTGTACTTTCGGGTTGATGGGCTGGCTTGGTATTGAGCTTGATATAGTTACGGCTCTGCTTTCGTCTATTTCAATAGGGCTTGGAGTT
The DNA here is from genome assembly GCA_964522065.1 of uncultured Bacteroidales bacterium. Lineage (GTDB taxonomy): Bacteria > Bacteroidota > Bacteroidia > Bacteroidales > UBA1402 > UBA8389. Next base: position 3,277 of record CAZFUO010000221.1, read on the forward strand.
GATTTTACAATTCATATTTTCTGGCGCATAAAATGGGAACTTGCCAGGGGTTACGACTACAGGCAAAGTATAATTGCAGCTCTGAGAACAATAGGAAGGGGTATTGTGATAAATGCTTTTTCGGTTATGGGCGGTTTTGCCGTGCTCTTTTTGTCTGCTTTTCCGCTTATAAAGACTTTTGCTTTTCTGATAATTGTTTCGCTGTTTTTGCGCCTTGTCAGTGCACTGATATTTATTCCTGCATTATGCTTTGTTTTAAAACCTTCTTTTTTAAATAGTAAAAATCATTCATTATGAAAACTTTAATATCCAGTTTGTTGACATTTTTTGCCTTTGCAGGTGTAATATCTTCGCAGTCAGCTGCTGAAATCAGCAAAAAGTCTATGGATGCTACCGATACCGGCAATCTTGAAATGGCACTGACAATTCATATTCGTGACGGTAAGGGCAATGACAGACTTCGTAAAATAGAGATGGCATCCCGTGATTTTAACGGTGTTAACAAAACTATTATTCGTTTTACCGCTCCTGCTGATGTTGCCCGAACCTCACTTCTTATTTACGATTACGATGTAAAAGATGATGATATGTGGATTTACATGCCTGCAATCAGGAAAGTGCGTCGTATTGTAAGCACCGAGCGTGGAAAAAGTTTTATGGGCTCGGAGTTTACAAACGCCGATATGAGTAAACCTGACCAGTCGGATTTTAATTATACCCTGGCCGGTGCGGTCGAACTCAATGGCAAAAGTTGCTTTAAAGTTGAGGCTGCCGGTAAAGATAAAGCAATCCAGACTGCTTGCGGTTTCTCAAAGCAAATCAGCTACATAGATAAAGAAAACTACCTGTGTTATAAGGTTGAGTTTTATAACTCTGCCGGTAAGTTGCATCGTGTTCAGACCATATCCGATTATAAAAGTCTTTCTCCCGGCAAATATCTTGCCCGCTCAATGAAAATGGAAAACGTCATCAACGGCCGCATCTCAGAAATGCTTGTCACCAGCCATTCTCCCTCCACAAAACTCCCCGAGAGCGCATTCACTCCGGGGGTGTTAGGGGAGTGATTTGGTTTGGTTT
>CAZFUO010000222.1:0-2475 GCA_964522065.1 uncultured Bacteroidales bacterium
GATAACCATCCGGAACGAAGTTTTTCCCCTTTAATACACCACCAAAAACAAGATTTTGAAGCGGATTCCATAGTTGATCTTTTACAGATTCAAGTCCTTGTTGCTTAACCACCAAATCGAATGCTGTATCTGTGCTTCTGTTTTGATGATAAAACAGCACAGCATTTCCTGAATTAAGAAAAGTAACATCGTCTTTTCTCTGAATTGCTTTTGCTGATGTGCCTAACCACGATCTGCAAACTTCTTTTTCTCCTCCACTGAATTCTTTGTCTTCAAGTCTCCAGTTTTCGTATGTAATCACAGCTGTTGTCTTAAGGGTTCCTTCTATCTCCATATGTACAACTGGTCTGAAAACATCAACCCAAATACTTACAGTTGTTTTCAGGAAATCTTTGAAACCGCTAATCTCAACATACCCTTCCTTGAGTTTTAGCTCCTGTTTAAAGCTTTGACCTTCTTCAAAAGGGTTTGGTGTAAGCTGTATTCTTATTCTTCCCAGTTTAGGGAAACCGTTAAGTTCGTCGAATGTACCACTTCTGGCTACGTACATTAATATATCTCCGTCTTCAACCCAAACATTAAGGCCAATATCACCACCACCGCAGGGCATACTTTGCTCTGAGTCTACACTTGGACTATCCCAAACAATATTATAAGGTTTTAACCAGCTGTTGTCAGATTTGGCATTGACAGAAAGTAACAGGACCGAAGTTAAAAGAAGAAAAAATTTATAGAATGTAGAGTATTTTCGAGTCATAGAGTTTTTATTTATCCCAAAGGTAAGAAAATGGGTATAAAAACAAAAAAGGCCACTCTCAATGAGCGGCCTTTTTTAGTTTTTTTATATAATATTAGTTTTGGCCTTCTACAGGTAAAACTGATACGAATGATCTGTCGTTTTTCTTGCGACGGAATACAACTGTTCCGTTAACTAATGCATATAGAGTATGGTCTTTACCAATACCTACGTTTTCACCCGGATGGTGAACTGTTCCACGTTGACGTATAATAATGTTACCGGCTATAACTTTTTCGCCTCCAAATTTCTTTACGCCTAATCGTTTGCTTTCTGATTCGCGGCCGTTCTTAGAACTACCGACTCCTTTTTTATGTGCCATTTTCTTCTAAATATTTTGGATTAAGCTACTACTTCGTTGATTTTTAACTGAGTCAGACATTGACGGTGACCGTTTAGTTTTTTATATCCTTTTCTACGTTTTTTCTTGAATATTAAAACTTTGTCGTCTTTAAGATGTGAAAGAACTTCACATACAACTTTTGCTCCTTCTACGGTAGGAAGACCTACTTTAACAACTCCGTCGGCGTCAATTAACAAAACCTTGTCAAATTCTACTACCGATCCTCTTTCAGCTTCCAGGCGATGAACAAACAATTTCTTGCCTGCTTCTGCCTTAAATTGCTGTCCTGCGATTTCTACAATTGCGTACATTAACTTTAATTATTTCAGTTATACTCCGGAAGGTGGGATGCAATATGCAGCGCCTCTTGATATACCTTTCACGAATCGAGGTGCAAAAGTAGGTAATATCATTGTGAAATGCAAGATATTACCTATCTTTTTTTATAATTTATTGGCTGACAGATATCTCTCTGCCTCAATAGCCGCTGCACAACCACTACCTGCTGCTGTAATAGCCTGTCTGTAATGTGGGTCGGCAACGTCTCCTGCAGCAAAAACACCTTCTATATTTGTACGTGGAGTTCCGGGTACGGTTTTAATATATCCAGTTTCGTCAGTTTCGAGGTAATCTGAAAATATGTCAGAATTTGGCTTATGTCCAATTGCCAGGAAAAATCCATCAATGCTTATGTCAACCGCGGTTTCGTCGGGCTGACCACGTCTTTTAACAAGATGAGCACCTTCAACTCCGTTATTGCCAAATAATCCTGTGGTTTCGTGTTCGAAAAGCACAGTAATATTAGGTGTGGACATAACTCTGTCCTGCATAATTTTTGATGCTCTCAGAAATGGTTTTCTTACGATGAGGTAAACATGAGCTGCTAGTCCGGCAAGATATGATGCCTCTTCGCATGCTGTATCTCCGCCACCAACTACTGCTACGTTCTTTTTTCTGTAGAAAAACCCATCGCAGGTAGCGCAGGCCGAAACTCCCATGCCCTGATATTTTGCTTCGTCAGGTAACCCCAGATATTTAGCTGTAGCTCCTGTTGCAATAATTAATGAATCGCATGTGATGGTTTTCTCACCATCTATGGTTATTTTGTAAGGCTTTGAAGAAAGATCTGAAGCAGTTGCAACTCCCCATCTGGCATCACATCCAAATCTGGTTGCTTGTTTGCGTAAGTCTTCCATCATGTCATTACCGGTAACCCCTTCAGGATAGCCCGGGAAATTTTCAATTTCAGTAGTTGTTGTCAACTGGCCTCCGGGTTGTATACCTTCGTAAAGCACAGGGCTGAGATTTGCTCTCCCCGCATATATTCCTGCTGTAA
>CAZFUO010000222.1:2485-4342 GCA_964522065.1 uncultured Bacteroidales bacterium
CTTACGTGTTCGTTATTTGTACTCATAAATCTATAGTTTTTATCTTAAATCAATTACATCAAGGTTGGGGTAATCTTTTTGAGGGAATGTAAAAAATGCATCTGCATATTTTTGCCCGGTCTGATAGGTGCTGATAGTAATTTTTGAACCTGACTTATCTTTGTTTGTAATTAAAATATTCAAAGGTTTGTAAGTTGTTTTTTCAAAACTTGCATCTATTGACAATACACTACTATACTTTGCAACCGGTGTTAGTCTTACTTTTTCAACCAGTTTGCCGCCTTCTTTTTTTTCTCCCAAATATTTGCATTTATAACCGTGTTTATACAGTTGAAATACATTAACAGGATTTATCATTAAAAGTTCATCTTCTGTCGGATTACTTAGATTAACTTCTTTGTTGCTGAAAAGATACACCCATTGGTTTTTACCGTCAAACCATGTAATCATCTCATCGACTTCAATTTTAAACTTTGAGCCTTTCAATTTTATTGAGCCATCTATCGAGCCACCAGTTTTGCCTCCCTGTTCAAGCATTTGCAGAGTAAATTTCGCATTGACTCCGCCTGCATTGTTGTAATTATCTGAGGCTTTGTTAACAACCTGTAATGCCTTTGCATCACTGCCGGGTGTGGGTTTGGTCGCGGCGGTTTTGCTATTAGTATTCTGGGCAAAACCCGATATCGACAGAACCGCCAATATTGTTATTATTGTTGATTTTTTTATCATATTGCTAATTTACAAAAATTATTTCAGCCTGCCAATTATGTTTTCAAGCTGCATTTCATCTTCAACAAGAACTTGCCTTGCCTTGCTTCCTTCATTTGGTCCGATAATTCCGGCCGCCTCCAGTTGGTCTATGATTCTGCCAGCTCTGTTATAGCCTAATGAAAGTTTTCTCTGGACTAAGGAGGTTGAACCCTGCTGGTGCATTACAATAAGTCTTGCTGCTTCTTCAAATAATGGATCTCTGTCTGAAAGATCTGCCATGACATTACCCGAACCAGATCCGTCAGTTTGCGGTTCCGGTAGATAGAATGGGGTAGGGTAGCCTCTTTGTTCGCTTATGAAGTTTGTAACATTGATTACTTCCGGTGTGTCGACAAATGCGCACTGTACTCTGACAAGGTCGCTGCCCTGAGAGAATAACATATCGCCTCTACCAATAAGCTGATTTGCTCCTGATGCATCGAGGATGGTTCTGGAGTCGGTGGCTGATATTACCCTGAATGCTACTCGAGCCGGGAAGTTGGCTTTTATGGTTCCGGTAATAATATTTGTTGTCGGTCTTTGTGTTGCAATTATCATGTGAATACCTACCGCTCTGGCTTTTTGTGCGATACGTGCTATTGGCATTTCAATTTCTTTGCCGGCTGTCATAATCAGGTCGCCAAACTCATCAATTACAACGACAATATAAGGCAGGAATTTATGACCTTTTTCGGGATTTAGCCTGCGGGTAATGAACTTCTCGTTGTACTCTTTTATGTTTCTGACATTGGCATTCATAAGAAGTTTGTACCTGTCGTCCATTTCAATTGTAAGCGAATTTAATGTCTGAATTACTTTTGTGAAGTCAGTTACAATTGCATTGCTGTCATCAGGCAACTTTGCCAGAAAATGCTTTTCAATTACAGAATAGATGTTAAACTCAACCATTTTAGGGTCTATCATCACAAACTTGAGTTCTGCAGGGTGTTTTTTGTAAAGCAATGAGGTAATCATTGCATTTAAACCTACAGATTTACCCTGACCTGTTGATCCGGCAACCAGTACGTGAGGCATTTTGCACAAATCTACCATGAATACGTCGTTGGTAATAGTTTTACCCATAACCATTGGCAGTTCGTGTTTGGA
>CAZFUO010000223.1:0-4336 GCA_964522065.1 uncultured Bacteroidales bacterium
TTATAAGTTTTCGTGTTTTTAACTTTGCGGATATTACAGCCGAGGGTTCATTTACATTTGGAGCAGCAACTGCATCTGCATTGATTGCAGGTGGGGCAAATCCTCTTATTGCGAGTCTGGCGGCATTTGTTGCCGGATTATTGGCAGGATCAACTACCGGTTTAATCCATACAAAGTTTAAAATCAATCCATTGCTTGCCGGAATACTTGTAATGACAGCTTTATACTCAATAAATCTGCATGTAATGGGAAGAAGCAACATTCCATTGTTAGACAAGAATACTATCTTCACCTGGATAGAACAGCTATCATATAATACATTTGGACAAACATCAAAAACATATGTTATTGGCTGGGAAGTTGCCACAAAAGACCTGGTAGTTCTCCTTTTTTGTTTTTTATCAATTTGCATCTCAGGAGTGGTACTTTGGTGGTTTTTCAGAACAAATATCGGAACAGCAATGAGAGCTACCGGTGATAACAGTCAAATGATAAGAGCATTAGGAGTGAATACTAATTCAATGATAATAATAGGTATTGCATTATCAAATGGATTTATCGCATTATCCGGATCGGTACTTGCTCAATTTCAAGGATTTGCAGATGTTCAAATGGGTATAGGCATGATGGTTTGGGGGCTTGCCAGTGTAATTATCGGAGAGTCTTTGATTAATGACAAAAGTCTTGGATTAGTCATTATTGGTGCAATATCAGGTTCTGTAATATTCAGACTTCTTGTAGCAATTGCTTTGAGATGGGGACTAAATCCGAATGACTTAAAGATAATTACTGCGGTATTTGTATTCATTGCATTGATTTTACCGGGAATTATCAAGAATAAACAGAAAGTAAACTTAAAGACAGATCAAAATGCTGGTAATTAATAATATAACCAAAACATTCAATCCAGGCACAGTAAATGAAGTCAAAGCTCTGCAGGGTGTAAATCTGGAAATTGAAGACGGGAGTTTTGTTTGCGTATTAGGCACAAACGGCTCAGGAAAATCTACTATGTTAAATGCAGTGGCAGGATCTTTTATTGTAGATAGCGGTAAAATACTATTAAACAATACTGACATTACAGGATGGAGCGAAAATAAAAGAGCCAAACTAATAGGCAGAGTTTTCCAGAATCCATTCAGTGGAACCGCACCAAACATGTCTATACAGGAAAACCTTGCCCTTGCCCTTAAAAGAGGCAAAAAAAGAGGATTAGGATGGGGTCTGCCCTCTTCTATAAAGTCAAAGTTTAATGAGCTGCTAAAACCTTTAAATATGGGGCTTGAAAACAGACTCGAAAACGAAATAGGTAAATTATCAGGAGGCCAGAGGCAAGCACTGACACTACTAATGTCAACAGCAATAAAACCAGACTTACTTTTACTTGATGAGCATACAGCAGCACTCGACCCAAAAACCGCATCAAAAGTAATTGATTTAACCCAGCAGATTATATCGAGAGACAAACTAACGACACTCATGGTAACCCACTCCATGCAACAAGCTGTAAATCTTGGTGATAGAATTATTATGATGCATCAGGGTAAAGTTGCATACGATTTCAAAGGTGATGATAAAAAAAGGCTGAAAGTAAACGACTTGCTCAGCCTCTTCGATGAACTCAGACGCAAAGACAATATCGACCCTGCTGCAGCGACACTTTTGAAAAAGAAATATATTTAATCTTACCATATGAAAACCGGAAAAATCATAAGAACGCTTCTGGCAATTTTACTTTGTTCAGGCATACTTCTTGCGCTTGATCTTAACAACAGGAAAGCGGTTCCTCAAAAGGAAAGTAAAAGAATTGCAATATTTAAAATTGCATCCAGACAAGTTTTGGATGAAGCAGAGCAAGGTATTCTGGACATGCTTGCCGAAAGAGGTTTCGAAAATAATAAAACCTGCACTATTAAAAGATTTTCAGCTGAGGGTGATATGGCTACAGGCAATATGATTGCAAAAAATATAGTAGAAGGCAGGTATGATATCGTAATAACTATAAGTACACCGGCATTGCAAATAATGGCCAATGCTAACAAAAAAGGAAAGGTCAAACATATTTTCTGTGCAGTTACAGACCCTTATGTATCTGGTGTTGGCATATCCGGAACCGAAGCCAATCAACATCCTTCTCATCTTGCCGGTATTGGTACCTTTCAACCGGTTGAAGATGCTTTTGATATAATTAAACAAATGAAACCGGATATTAAAAAAGTCGGTACAGTATGGTGCCCAAGTGAGACCTGCTCTGAAGCTTGTGTAAAGCTGGCCAGGAAAAAGTGCAAAGAACTTGGAATAGAATTAATTGAAATGAGTGTTGAGTCGTCAACTCAAATACTTGAAACAGCAATGGCTGTTACGGCAAAAGGAGCCCAGGCTTTGTGGCTGGGTGGTGACAATGTTGTTGAGCTGGGAGTTGATCAGCTAAACAATGCTGCAAACAAGGCCGGTATTCCTTTATTTACAAATAATCCTACCTTTGTATTAGGGAATACACTTTTCGGTATTGGAGCAGAATATTATGAAGTGGGCAGGCTTGCTGCAAAAATGGCTTCTGATGTTCTGGAAGGAAAAAAAATAAGTGAAATTCCGATTAGAAACATAGTTCCAAAAGATTTGAGAGTAAACCCTGCGGTTTTAAAGAATCTCAAAGATAACTGGGACATAAGCATGTTTGAAGAGCATTTTATTAAAGCACAAGAATGAGCATCATGGATAATCCTAAAAGAATTTCAATAAAAGATATTGCCAAACATGTAGGAGTTTCTACAGCACTGGTCTCGTATGTTTTAAACGGACTTGAAAAAGAAAAAAGGGTAAGTCCCGAACTAACCAGAAAAATAAGAGAGACAGTAAAAGAATTCAATTATACCCCAAGTCATTTTGCCAGAAGTCTGAGAAAAGGCAACACCATGACTATTGGCCTGATTGTAGCTGATATTGCAAATCCTTTTTTCAGTCATTTAGCAAGGCATATTGAGAGTGAAGCTTTTAAGCATGGCTACAATGTAATTATAGGAAGTTCAAATGAAGATTGCCACATTCTTGAAACTTTAATAGATGCTTTTATTGACAGACAAGTTGATGGTTTCATTATAGTTCCTACAGAAAAAAGTGAAGAACAAATACAACGGATACTAAATAAAAATATTCCTCTGGTATTAATAGACAGATATTTTCAAAAGCTTAATACTAATTATGTTGTACTCAATAATTACAAAGCTTCTTATGACGGAGTAAGTCATCTTATTGAAAACAATCATAAAAGAATTGGTATGATAGCCTATAAGACTTCTCTTATACATATGCAGGAGAGAATAAGGGGCTATAAAGCTGCAATGAAAGAAAACAACCTTCAGGATAATATAAGAGTAGAAAAAATCAGATTTGACAACCTGAAAGAAGATGTAAAAAAATGTATAGATATTTTCAGAAAAAAGGGCGAGGAATACGATGCTATTATTGTTGCAACAAACAATATTGCTATAACTACTCTTTACGAATTGAATGATAGAAAAATACATATACCAGATCAACTGGCTATAGTCAGTTTTGACAGTAGTGAAGCGTTTGATTTTTTCTATAGTCCTATAACATATATAAAACAGCCTCTTGAAGAAATTGGTATTAATGCTGTAAATCTTCTGATATCTAAAATGAAAGATAACAGCAGTGCTATTCATCTTGAAATAGAATTCAATCTGATAGTAAGAGCTTCAAGTAAATAAACGATAATTACATGCTATGAAAAGAACCGAATTAAAAGATTTAGTCATTAAAAAAATCAGAGAGGCGCAAAACGGAGAATTGTATTGTGAGAAATTATTTGAAAATCGTAATGATTACAAAAAAAACAATTTTCTCTTTTTTATAAAGCCTGAAATAACAATGAAATCTGATGGCATAAGGCTTGACAAAATTATTGATTTGATTTTTAATAAAATTTCTGAATTTGGTTTTGATATTCATTCTGTCAGGGCTCTTTCTGCAGAATATCTTGAAAAATACAATCTTATAGAACAGCATTACGGCGTTATAGCTCACGTTTCGAATGATGCTGTAAATAATATGACTGAATCGGCTAAAAATAAATTCAGGGAATTATACGGATATTCTGTTGAAGAGGTTAAGGTAATAGGGGGAGATGAATTTCTGGCTGAATATCCTTTCTTCAATTATCATTCTCTGGATTGTCTGTGGCAAAACAATCCAAACATCAAACTGGCAAGTGGTACATATGCTCAGAAAATAAGGATAGATCTTGAAGAGATGTATCTTATTAATGGCTTTAATCCCAGACAATTAAAGCATTTCACAGAAAAAGGCAGAAGCA
>CAZFUO010000224.1:0-4336 GCA_964522065.1 uncultured Bacteroidales bacterium
ACCAAGAGGTTTTCTGAGGAAGAGAAAAAACATGAACAGGAAATTCTCGCAATGCTGGATGAAGAGAAACTAAAATATGTTGGTTCAATCGTGTTGGGATTAAATGATGCTTTGGTTGAACTTACCGGAGCACTTGCTGGCTTTACATTAGCTATTGGTGATACTAAGATTATAAGCATGGTAGGGCTTGTTACAGGCATTTCTGCAGCTTTATCAATGGCAGCCTCAGACTACCTTGCTTCAAAAGCCGAAGGTGACTCTACCGCGAAAAAATCGGCAGTTTATACAGGAGTTACTTACTTTTTTACTGTGATACTACTCATTCTGCCATTCTTACTGTTAACATCTAAATTTCTTGCCTTAGGCATTACTTTGGCTACAGTCATCTTAATTATTTTCGGCTTTAACTATTACCTTTCTGTTGCCAAAGATCTTAACTTCAAATCCAGATTTTTTGAAATGACTATTATCAGTATGGGTGTTGCTGCTTTTTCATTTGGTATAGGATATCTGCTTAAATCAATTTTTGGAGTTGACATTTAACTAATCAATCTACTATCCATTAAAATCCTAATAAAAAAGGCTGTCCCATTATTGAGACAGCCTCTTTTATTATTTATAAGTCTGATTACTTCTTAAGAAATTTAGATGTAACAGCCTTACCGTTAGATTCAACCTGTAGCATATAGATACCCTTGTTATATTTCGACAAATCAATGCTGATAGCATCACCTGTTGAGTTTGTAACAAACACCTGTTGTCCTAATGCATTGAATACCTTAACAGAAGACATTGCGTCAATACCTCTGATATTCAGATAATCACTTACAGGGTTAGGATAAATATCTACTGTAGTCTTAACAGAAACATTCTTGTTACCAACAATTGTTGTTGGAACTTCAAGACCAGCAAGCATATAAACTGCATTACGCCACAATGTGTAGTTTTCGTTAGTGATATTTGCACCATTGTCACGGCACATTGCACCAAAGTTCATACCAAATGTGATAATACGAGCCTGAGTTACCTGGTCACCAATAGTTGTACCTGCAGGTATATCATTTACAGAAATTGATGGAGTTGATCCAGTTGGATAAGCCAACAAAGTTCCGTCAACACCTGTAACTCCATTTGCAAAGTTCAAAGCTTTATTTTTAGTTCCGTCACCACTACCGGCATCAGTTGCACCAATTGTAAACAATGGGAATGCACCGTCAGTCATAGTAATACCGTTGAATAAAGTGTTAGTTCTGTTAGCTGCATCAACCTGAAGTGTAAATACACCTTCTGATTCAGCACCTGTAGCACTACCACCTGCTGTTAAAGCACGGCCTGTCTTAAATGCATAAGATTTGTTATAAAGTGTTGGAAGAGTAAACTTAGCCAAACCTAGAGGACCGGCAGGAGTTAAAATCTTATCACCACCACCAAATGATTCCTGAATGATAATCACATCATAAGGAGTCATATCTATTGGAGAGTTAACAGTATTATCAGTTACAACATTTAATGTAACAGCAAGTTTTTCGTCAGCTGACAACATTCTGTAGATAGGATCGTTCTGTACTGTAGCAGCAGCAGCATCCATAGTCTTTTGAAGTGTATAGTAACCTACTTTCTTAGCTGGTTGTACAGCATTAGGATCAGCTACTGCATAATACTTCAATGTGAAGTTATCAAGTTGCATAAAGCTTGAAGAAATAGCACCAAGTTTAATTGTTTCACCAACACCTGCCTGGAATATAAGAGTTAAAGTTCTCCATGCATCCTTAGTGTCCCAACCTGCACCAACGTTCAAACCTTCAATTTCTCCAATTTTCTTAGAATATACATTACCAAAATTAGCAACTTTAGCATAGATTCTACCATCAAATCTTACTAAGGTATCAATTGAACTTGGTGAACTGTCATTACAACGCATTTTTGCTGTAAGCATATAATAACCAGTTGCTGGAGCTGTAATAGTTTGATAAACGTTAGCTTCTTTAAACTTACCATTTTCAGTCCATGTTTCAAATCCCTTACTTCCTTCTGCCATCGAGTTTCCAGAAATGCCTTTTATATTTGCCCATCCGGAAGTTGTATCGATATTACAATAAACATTCCATCCAACAGGTCTGAAGTAGTCTCCAGCTTTTGCTTTTACAGAAATTGAATCAACACCTTCTGTTGCACCTTCTTCAAAACCAGGATTAGCTAGTTTTGCAGTAAAGTCAACAATACCAGGTTTATCACTACCATAGTATGCTAGTCTCATATTATCAAACTGCATAAATCCGTTAGCATTAAATCCTACTCTGGTTTTTCCACCTGTAGAAGTAAATGAGCAATACATTGTTTGCCAGTTACCCAAACCATTCCAACCAGAACCTGTTATAACTTTTGTTTCGTCCAGAACCTGTGAATTCCATGTTTTACCATCTTTGGTTGTAGCATAAATATGCTGTGTATAAGGAGCACCTGCATTTGTACGCATTTGTGCTGACAAAACATAATTACCTGCAGGAAGATCTATATCCTGATAAACATTAAACTCAGTGATTGTAGCAGCCCATGTTTCATAACCCTTAGCACCATGAGATGGTGAATCAGGAATATGTACAGCATTACAATATCCACTATGATTCAAATAAACATTCCAACCCTTTGGATACTGGTAAGAACCATTACCATTTGCATTTCCATCACGATAGCTCAAAGAATCTAATTTGCCACCAGTACCTTCTTCAAAGCTTGGGTTAACAATAGACCATGTATAATCCATTGGGTTTTCTTTTGAAGCAGCCTGTGATTGTACATAAGTTGCAATAGCAGCCTTAAGTGTATTGATTAACTCATCTGAAGCATTGAATGCATCGTATTGAGCTTTAGCCTGACTGATTGCTAATTGGAAATCAGGTAAACCAGGATAGTTCTTTGCAACATATTCGTCAGTTGACTTAATAACTTTTGCAAATTCCAACCATTTTGCCTGAGCTGTATTATAAGCAGCAATAGCATCTGTTAATGATTGATTCAATTCATTTGTAGGAGCTTGATTGTCAAGAGCAGCCTGACCAGCAGTAATTGCTGCATTCAAAGCATCAAGTGCAGGCTGATAACCAGTTTTTACTGTTTCTCTTGCAGTTTTCAATAATCCTTCAAGTGTAGCATATGTATAAATGTTATATGGTGAAGAATTAAATGCGTTGTCAAGAATTGAGATATTTGTTGCAATATCCATTTCCTGTACCATATCATCAGGAGTTAAACCAACAGAATACATCTGGAATCCCCAAATCAAAGTATTAGACAAACCAGAGTCAGCTGTATAACCAGGTTTACCTATCATATTATATGGTGTTCCTTTTTGGCCAGCCCTCTTCAATGTTAATGATGGAGCTTGCATAGTTCCTGATTTAACCTCAACACCATCAAAATAAAGTTTACCTGTACCTGCAGTTTGTGAATAACATACATGATGCCATGTTCCAATTGGAACCGCACCTTCACTTGTACCAACGTTGTTTGCACCTTCAGCTCCAAAATTATCAGGAGTATTTACGTGACGTCCTCTTAAAGGTTCGAAATACATAGCACCGATAGCATTTGCACCAAGATCTAATGTATTTGTGAAACCATAAAGCCATTGGCCATAACCAGTAAATTTAGTTAAACCGCCGGTTGAATCTTTTCTGTAGAATATACCAACAGTATAATCAGTTAATCCGTAAACAGCTTCACCAATTGCTGTGCCCATATCAAAGTATTCACCGTTTTTGTAAAGAGAAAGAACATTGATTTTTTGTTCATTACCAATTTTTACTATCTGAGCGCCACCCTTAAGTGTACCTACAAAAGCATTGTCAGATTCATCTGTAACAGTTATTGTACCATCAGCCAGAGTGGTAATCTTATCATCTGTAAATTTCCATATAGCTACATATTCACTTGCATCACTCATAGGTAATACGATAACATCATAAATCTTTTGAAGTGTGTAAGTGTTTTCACCTGAAGTATAAGACAAAGTAGCTGTAAGTTTCACAGCAGCCTTAAATTTTTCAGGACGAGTTACTGTACCGTCAGGGTTAACTGCAGTAGAGTCATTAGAAACCCATGAAACAGTTACTCCGTCTGCACCAATTGTTGTAGGCAAAGTAAGATTTTCTGTTACTTCAAGTAAATTGCCAGATAAAGACAAAGCTTTAAAAGCACTGATAAGTTGTGTAGGAATACCATTGAGAGCCAACATATCGTCGGCAGTTAATGCTCTTGAATATACACGGAAATCATCGATGCGACCTTTAATTGTAGGGTCAGCATACTGAGACTTACCAATGTAATTTTGAAGAGT
>CAZFUO010000225.1:0-4276 GCA_964522065.1 uncultured Bacteroidales bacterium
TTTGATTGTGTTGAAAAACAGCGTTTAAAGTAGGTACATAAGCGTATTTTGAAGACTTTAGCTGTTTTTCACTCATTTCAACACTTAAATTACTGGTTTTCATATCCAGATTATTTTCAAGTTCAAAAGGTTTAACCAACAATTCTAAAGTATTGTTTCTATCAGTAAGCTGACTGATATTATTTTTAAGTTCCAGCTTATCTTCAGCATTAAGCCCCAGTAGCAATCTCATTGAGTTATAAGCCAATTCAATATTCATATCGATTGAGCGAAGAGTATTCTCAAGGTTTGCAACTGTTACTTCCATTTCATCAGCCTCAGTCTGAGTACCTATACCTACATTCACTTTGGTTTTTGTAGCTTTAGCAAGTGTCTTAACATTTTCAAGATTTTTCTTAATAATATCTCTGCTGTGTTCACTTACCAAAATTGAATAATAAATAGAACTTACATTTTGTTTTACCGCAAGCGCAGTTTGCTCAACAGCATTTAATGACATTTTCTTGGCAAGTTCAGATAACTGAATGCCAACCAGAATATTCATATTTAATATTGGTTGAGCCACCTGCAAAGTTGCAGTACTTTGAGACTCCATTGGAATAACCTGGCCAAAAAGCTCAAGATTAGCTCCCAAATAGTTATTATAATTTACAGATGCCGAACCTTGTGGCAGATAATTGGCAATCGCAGCCCACCTGGACTGTTCAGATTGTTTAAGTGCAAGATCCGATTTTAATACAGATGTATTGTGCTTCACCGCATACTCCTTGGCCTCATCCAGAGAGAAGGAATAGCTTTGCTCAATACTTGTATTGACAGGTTCCTGAGCAAATGCAACAACAGGCAATACACAGGCTAAAAGCCATACAGACAATCTTTTCATTTGATTAAGTAGATATTAATTGTTAAACCTTATTTTTTTATTTAATAAAAGTGGACTGAATTACCTCATCAGCCGAATTCAGATATTCATCTATCAACAACTCCAGCTCCTCGTCTCCCATAGGAGGATTTGCCTTCTCATCTCTGAATATTTTATCATCTTTTTTAAGACTATAATAGTATTCCAAACCTTTTTCGTTTGCAAGCAGCCTTATATATACATCGATTAAAAATTCAAACAAAACTTTTTGCTTGTCTCTTACTCTTTCTATCTGCCCCACGTTCATAATTGTCATAAACTGAACAGATATATAATTAACCATAAGGTCAATATCAAAATCGTCCCTGAAAATGCCTTCCTCAATACCTTTAAGTATATCTTCCTTGATATTCTCACAAGCTCTGTTGTGACTACGCATTGTTTGCTTCTTATGAATTTCAGGATAATACTTACTCAGGTCAAAGAAAAAATTCACAAATTGATTATTTGAATTCACCATGTGAAATGAAGAAATGGCAATAATGTGGTCAATACGATTGCCATCAGTTCTGAATTTCTTAAATTTCTCCAGTTGTTTCTTGAATTTTTTCTCATCATGTTCGAGCAGAACAGATTCTATAAGTGCTTCTTTTTGGGGGAAATAGCTATAAAAAGTCTTTTTGGATATTCGTAAATCGTTACAAATATCATCAATGCTTACACTTCGCAAGCCATACTTTAAGAACAGCTTCGCAGCTGATTTCTGAATGTTCCTTCTTACCTCAATATTCATTTACCTATACTTTGAAGGCGCAAAAGTACATCAGTAAAATAAATTATAGACCGAAAGATATGTTAATTTTGTTTAACTCCCAATAAATATTATATATCCCACTGTATATGTAGCATTTAGCAGGAAACTTAAATATCCTGACAGTTTCCTGGTGTCAAAGTTTCCATACTTTCAGGAGATATAATAGGAGGTACATTTTTTAGTTCTTCATAAAGTTTATGCACAGGTAAACCCATTACATTAAAAAATGAACCAGAAATCCATTCAACCCCTGCAAAACCAATCCACTCCTGAATACCATAAGCACCAGCTTTATCAAAAGGCTGATAATTATCTATATAGTAGTTGATTTCTTCATCAGTAAACGTAGAGAAGCACACTTCAGTTTCAGAGGTAAACTTTTTCAATTCAGAATCTAACGAACTTCCTCCGGTAGAATACCTTATGCAAACTCCGGTATAAACCTTATGAACCTTACCTGATAACTCCTTGAGCATATTGAATGCATCATCTCTGTCAACAGGCTTACCATAAACTTTATTATCTAAACAAACAACTGTATCAGCAGTAATTAAAAGAGCATTTTCAGGAATAGAGGTTTCGAATGCTTTTGCTTTCTTTTCAGCAATAAAACCTGCAACCAGATTTACATCCAAGTCTTCAGGATAGGACTCATCAATATCAGACATGGTTTTGACAATAAAATCCAAACCAAAACCAGACAAAAGTTCTTTTCTGCGGGGAGAATTAGAAGCCAGAATTATTTTATAATCTTTAAGATTTTCAAACATTTTTAATCATGATTAATGCCTTACTATTATAAACAAAAGCAATCACCATCCGAATGCCTCATCACCATCCATCCAGAGGCCCTTGACCTTCATTATTTGTTCTATCAAGTCTCTTCCACAACCCTGGCCGGCACCACAATGAGAAACATATTTAGAAATAGATTTTATTTCGGGTGCTGCATCCGATGGACAAGCAGGCAAACCTACCTGCAACATTACTTCATAATCAGGAATATCATCACCCATATAAGCCACCTCATGAGCTTCCAGGCCAGTCTTTTGCAAAAAATCGGCAAAATCATTTTTCTTAATACTCGAGGCCATATAAATATGTTTAACACCAAGTGCCTCAAACCTCATTCTTACAGCATCGGTTTTACCACCTGTAATAATTCCAATTATCAATCCCTTTTTTGTTGCAAGATGTATAGCATAACCATCTTTAATATTAACACTTCTCATAGGTTGTCCATCAATAAAAAGTGGTATAACATTTGCAGATAAAACACCATCTACATCAAATACTACAGCTTTAATTGTGCTTAAATCGAAAGGAATTGTGCTCATAAATTTACTTTTTTTGGTAGTACAAAGGTAGGAAAATTAGTTTTTAGTTTTTAGTGATTAGTTTTTAGTTTTTAGTGGGGGAGGATGCCAGGCGAAAAGCTAAATGCCAAACGGCTTCGCCTTAATGCCAAGCGAAAAGCTTTGGCTTTTCTAAACGCCGGACAGCAAAGCCTTAGCACCCATTAAAAATTTAAAAAAGTCTATTAAGACGTCGTCTATGCAAAAATACCAACATCTATAAAGGCGACGTCAAGAAAAAAATGTCAAAAAAGTTTATACTAATAGTTGCAAAAGTTTATACTATAACTTTGCAAAGTTTCCGCGGAAACCTTTTGAAGTTTATACTAATACTTTTTCTGGCATTAATCTGGCATTAAAGCCCCGCAGTTCGGCGTTAAAAAAAGCCAAAAGCCTCTCGCCTGGCATTAAGGCGAAGCCGTCTGGCATTAAAAAAACCATCCTCTTCCCGCCCCTAAACACTAAACACTAAAAACTAAACATTAATCACTAATCATTAATCACTAATCACTAATCATTAATCACTAATCACTAATCACTAAAAACTAATCACTCCTCCTGCTAAAGATTCCTTCGCTCAAAAGTGTATAAATGCGTGAAAGCTTTTCGTCTTCCGAGAGCAGGGCAAGGTGTTTGTTGATTATGGTTTTGTCCATTCTGATGGCGGGGCCTGTTTGGGCATCGAGTGGATGCATATCGTGTATTTTTGCAGCGGTTTCGTCGATAAGAGGAATAAGATATTTAAAATCAAGTTGGTTTTTTGTAAGAATATCAGAACCGGTTGCGTAGAGATAATTTACAAAGTTGCAGACAAAGACTGCGGACAGATGAAGGTATTTGCGATCTTCAGAAGACAATTCGTTTACGTTTGATGATACTGAATGAGCTAGATCTTTAATTAGATTGAGTGTCTGAATATCTGAGGCTTCGATAAAGACAGGAACTTTACTGAAGTCACAAAGCCTGTTTTTGCTGAATGTTTGAAGAGGGTAAAAAACACCGTATCTGCTTGTGAAATTTGAAAGCAGGTCTATGGAGACACTTCCTGCAGTGTGAACAATCAGAGGGTTTTCTAATTTTAGCTGTGACAATACTGATTGTATTGCATCGTCTTTCAGAGCACAAATATAAATATCAGAGCCGGAAACGACTTTATCAGGAGAAGTTACCGGCTGTGAGTTTAGCTTTTCGGCAAGTAATCCGGCTGATATTGTTGTTTTGCTAAACACCTGGACTATTTCGTGT
>CAZFUO010000226.1:0-4269 GCA_964522065.1 uncultured Bacteroidales bacterium
TGTAGGTCCAATTGGGCCTCTATATATACAACAAGGATTCATATTATTTTGACAGTAGTAGTGTGCCGGTTGAGGATAGAAAAAAAATAAACTTTGACCATCCGAATTCTATAGAATGGGATTTATTAGTACATCATATTCAAGAACTTAAGGCAGGAAGATCGATTAAGCAACCTAAGTATTCGTATATTACCTGTACCAGATCGGAAGAAACTGTTTTGGTTAAACCTGAAAATGTTATAATTATTGAAGGGATTTTGATTTTGTCTCAGGAGTCATTGAGGAATGAAATGGATTTAAAGATTTTTGTTGATGCTGATTCTGATGACAGGTTGATTAGGGTAATCAGAAGAGATGTTGTTGAACGTGGCAGGACGCCTGAAATGGTGCTTGACAGATATGAGGAGGTTTTAAAGCCAATGCATTTGGAATTTATTGAACCAACAAAAAGATATGCGGATGTAATTGTGCCACAGGGAGGAAACAATCAGGCGGCAATTGAAATGTTGAGCACCTACATTAAGGGATGTCATCCCTTATTGGTTGGTGAAGATTGATTTGGGGAGGGTGTGTTGGGGTTTTCCTCCAAGGATGACATCCCTTATTCAAGTGAATGCTCTTTTTTTATCATCCATTCGACTCTGTGGTATTCTTCCAGATTTTCAACTCCTCCAAAAATTTCAAGTACATGATCCTTTGCTAATTTTGTTTGAACCTCACTTGTTAATAATCTGTATGAGCTAAACCAATATTTCTTAAAATCCGGATGCAAATTATGTTTTACAGGATTATTGTGAATATAGAATAATGTTCTTAAAAGTTGTCCTTCACTTTCGATTTCGACTCTTTTAAATGGTCTCTGAAAAATACTTCCTTTTATATTTTCCTGGCTTTTAATAATAAGAGCATATTTAATAAATAACTGCCTAAACTGCTCAGAAACATATGCACCAACAGCTTCCTGATTATCAATTTCAACAAATGAATCTTCATTTTCAATTTTTACTTTTGATGCGGTTTTTATAAGTAAATGAAAATGATTAGGTATTAAGCAATATGCAAGTATTTCCGCGCAATCCTCTAAATATCCGAAGATTAGTTTAAGAAATAAATTATAATTTTCATGTGTATAATAAAGTGACAACTTATTATTTGCACGATTATAAATGTGGTAATAAGTACTTCCAAGAACTTGTGTAAATGCTGCTTTTTGTGGCATGGTAAAAGTTTTAATAATTTACACAAATATACTACTTTATTTAATATATTGTTAATATTTAAATTTGTAAAAAAAAGGATTTTCATCCCTAAGGGATGTCATCCTTTTTTTTATAGCCTTGTACAAGTACCTAAAACAGTGTTTTGCTCGAAATTTTCACGTACTTAGGGATGTCATCCCTTGAGGAAGCGCTCCAACCACCCAAAGTACCTCCTCTGCCAAAGTATACTATTCTGCGGCCTGATTATCCAGTGGTTTTCGTCGGGAAAGACGAGCAGTTCTGCTTCTATTCCTCTTATTTTTGCTGCATTAAATGCTTGCATACCTTGTGAAGCAAGTATTCTGTAATCTTTTTCACCATGTATGCACAGTATTGGAGTATCCCATTTATCTGCAAACTTATGTGGTGAACCAGCATAAGCCATCTGCGCTCTTGCATTTTTGCTATCCCAGTATGGTCCACCTACATCGAAATTAATAAACCAAAGCTCTTCAGTTTCAAGATATTGAGCTTCAAGATTAAAAATGCCACTATGAGATATAAAAGCTTTAAATCTCTTATTATGATTACCTGCCAGCCAATAAACTGAATAGCCTCCGTAAGAAGCCCCTACACAGCCTAGTTTATTTTCATCAACATAAGGCTCTGCCGCAAGTGCATCTATAGCAGATAAATAATCCTTCATATTCTGACCTGTATAGTCTCCGCTAATTTGTTCTTTCCATTCCTGACCCAAACCTGACGCACCACGACGATTAGGAGCAACAACTATATAGCCCTGACTAGCCATTAACTGAAGATTCCATCTGTATGACCAGAACTGACCAATATTCCCCTGAGGGCCACCTGAGCAATATAAGATTGCAGGATAAACCTTTGTTGAATCAAAATCAGGTGGATAAACTACCCAGGTTAACATCTCCTTGTTATCAGTAGTCTTAATCAAACGTTTTTCAACATTGGCCTGTTTCAACTGAGCAAAAATTTCCTTGTTCTCATCAGTCAAAGCCAGCATACTACCATCTGCGGGATTAATTTTATATATTTCATTTGGCCTTGTCATTGAGTGCTTCATACTAACCAAATAGTCTCCCGCAAGTGCCAGATTATCAAGATCAAACTGCCCATCGGTGAGTTGCTTATAATCCCCTGTTGCAAAATCAATTTTATAAAGCTGTATTACAGCCTGTTGACTACTCAGAAAAAACAATTCATCACCTTTTGCTGACCAAACAATATTGCTGACATCACCATCCAGTTTTTCACTCAAAAACCTATTATTACCCGTAGCTAACTCATGTACGAACAGCCTGTTCATATCAGACTCATATCCATCACGAGCCATACTTTCGAAAGCAACAAACTTTCCGTCAGGTGAAAAAACAGGATTCTGATCGTAACCCATCATTCCCTCTGTTAGATTCTTATGTGTTCCGCTCTGTAAATCATATAAGTAAATATCAGAATTCGTCGAAACCGCATATTCCAGACCTGTTTTCTTTCTGCAGGTATATGCAATTGTTTGACCATCGGGAGACCATGCAAGTTGCTCAATTCCACCCCATGGTTTCATTGGAGACTCAAAAGGCTCACCTTCAAGTATATCCTTAATATTCGAAATACCACCTTTATCCAAATCAGCAACAAAAGGATGAGGTATTGTTTCAACCCATTCATCCCAATGCTTATACATCAGGTCATCAATAACCTTACCACTGGCTAATGGCAAATCAGGATAAATGTCCTTAACCCTTTTACCATATTGCACCTGAGAGACAAATAGAACTTTTGAACCATCGGGAGACAAAGCAAAGGCTTCGATACCACCCTCATAATCTGATATTTGCACACGCTTTTTACCATTGGATTTCATTTTCCAGATCTGGTTGCTACCCGACTCAGAAGATAAAAAGTAAATTTCTTTACCATCACCTGACCAGACTGCCTCACTTTCGTTAAAAGTGGTCCTTGTCAATCTGCGGTTCTCCCCTCCTTCTAAAGGCACAACGTAAAGATCTCTGTTACCCTTATTTAAAGGAATGCTGTAATACTGAACCCCGTAAAGCACGTCCTTTCCATCAGGAGAAACCTGAATTCCGGAAACTCTGCCCATAGCCCACATAACCTCAGGGCTCATAATACCGTCCGCAACTTTGATTTCCTGCTTTTCAATAATTTCGCCGGAACCGCTTTTCCCTCCATCTGAACATGAAAACAAAGCGCTGGTGATTGCTATCATACTCACAAATATTTTTCTCATATTTTTCAACTAGTTAATTCACACAAAAGTAGTAAATAACGGTGATAATGAGATTTTCTGAAAACTAAAAAATCAACAAAATACTGAATTAAGAATGAGTAGCATCCGGGAAACTCGTACCCCAGAGTACCAAGTTCAACAAAGTACCGGGTACAATCGAGAACAATCGAGTATCGAGTAAAATTGAGTACCAATTACAACCGAGTATGGAGTATTCTAGTTAAGTGGGGATTATATAGAAAAAGCCCTTCAGTATTAAATACCAAAGGGCTTTTAAAATGTTTTTTAAAACTTAATGCTGAAAGCTTTTCAAGCTGAAAGTTTAATGGGTGGGAGACGGGGTTCGAACCCGCGACCTACGGAACCACAATCCGTCGCTCTAACCAACTGAGCTACAACCACCATCTTGTTACTGCTTTAGTTTATGCGTTCATAAACCTTGTTTGCGCGTGCAAAAGTAGCATTAAATACTGTTTTGTGCAATACTCCTGCCAGTTTTTTTATAAGTTTTTAGTGAATAACTATTAGTTTTTAGTGTTTAACTATTAGTTTTTAATGATTGCCAATTAGTGATTGATAGCAAATGATGTTCCATCCCATTAATCACTAATCTCTAAAAACTAAAAACTTATAATGATTGCCAATTAGTGATTGACAGCAAATGATGTTCCATCCCATTAATCACTAATCTCTAAAAACTAAAAACTTATAATGATTGCCAATTAGTGATTGACAGCAAATGATGTTCCATCCCATTAATCACTAATCTCTAAAAACTAAAAACTTATA
>CAZFUO010000227.1:0-4256 GCA_964522065.1 uncultured Bacteroidales bacterium
TTTTACAGAGAAATAAAGATATTTCTGTATGGGGAACCGCTAAGGCCAACGAAAAGGTTACTGTGAAATTCAATAAGCTTAAGGTAGTAACCAAAGCAGGTTCTGACGGAAAATGGAAGGTTAATGTGGGTAAGCATTCTGCTGGAGGACCTTATGATATGGTTGTAGCCGGCAAGAATAAGGTGGTAATAAAAGATGTTTATGTTGGAGATGTCTATTTGTGTTCGGGGCAGTCAAATATGGATATGACTGTGGCAAAAGAAGACAGATACTGGTGTGGCGTTTTTAATGAAGAGTTTGAGGTTGCTAATGCTAATTATCCATTAATCAGGGTTTTTGACGTTGATTTTACTCCTGCAAACAGCGTTCAACCAGATGTTACCGGCAAATGGGAGGTATGTTCGCCCAAAACTGTCGGGCATTTTTCTGCTGCAGCTTATTTTTTTGCAAGAGAAATCTTTAATATTCATAAAATTCCAATCGGACTTATAACTTCTGCATACGGTGCAAGTACTGCTGAAACATGGATTAGCAAAGAGGCTTTGGAGTCTAAGCCTAATCTGAAATTTCTATTGGATAATTACAAAACCAAATATGATAAGTTTACTTCTGACAGTGCTTTAACTATGCCTGAATACAGAAGTAAAATGGCAAAATATAAAGGAGATCTTGCGGCTTTAAAAGCAGCTGCCGGTGATGTTGACAACAAAAAAGCGCCTAAAGCGCCTAAAAATCCTGATCCGATGATAGATCAACACAATCCATATGTTTGTTACAATGGTATGATAGCTCCGTTGATATCTTACCCAATTTGTGCAGCCTTATGGTATCAGGGGGAATCTAACGGACCTTCTGCTGATGTTTATCAGGAAATAATGGAAACATTGGTTGAAGACTGGAGGGCTAAATGGTCTTGTGGTAATTTTCCGTTTATTTATGTACAGCTGGCAAATTATGGCAAACCTATGGAGAAACCTGTTGAAGATGGTCCTATGATGAAAGTAAGAGAAGCTCAGTTTAAGAACTTATCAATACCAAATACTGCTATGATTTGTGCTATAGAAAATGCCAGAGAAAAGCCTACAGACATTCATCCTAAAAACAAACAGGAAATCGGATACAGGCTTTCACTTGCGGCCAGAGCGCTTGTTTATGGAGAAAATATAGTCTATTCAGGCCCTACTTACAAATCATTTAAAATTGAAGGCGATAAAATCAGAATTTTCTTTAATAACACTCAGGAAGGCCTTGTAGCATGGGATGCAAAAGCAACCGGTTTTGCCATTTGCGGTTCTGACGGTAATTACGTTTGGGCAGATGCAAAAATTGAAGGGAATACAGTGTTAGTGCATAGCCCTTCAATTAAAAATCCTGTTTCAGTAAGATATTGCTGGGGAACAAATCCTCCTGCCAGCCTTGCCAACAAAGATGGTCTTTGGACCCCGCATTTCAGAACTGACCAATAATTATCTTATCCACTTTACGTAACAGAAATCTTGTCTGTGAGGCAGATCGCTGTTTTTGGGGAATACTCTGATTGCCCAGGTAAAGCTGCCTGCTCTTTTAAGTTGCAGCATCTGCTTGTATGTAAGTGTTCCGTTCTCAGAGTTAACAAGGTCAAATTCATATGCTTTTACAACTCTGGTTCCATCAGGTTTGTAATTTACTGCAACAAGTTCGACTCCTATTCCGGCATCCAGGCCGGGATTTGAAAGCACAACTTCAAGTGGAAGGCTCTGCCCTACTTGCGGTTCCTTATTTAATTCTTCAGGAAGATCTGCTTTGATAACTGTTATATTATCCCAGTTTTCTGCCATTTTTTCTTTCCAGGCTGCTATTTCTTTTGCTTTTTCAAAATTATCGGCAGACAAATGTCCTGATCTTAATGCTAACTTGCTGTAAAACTTGCTTATATAATCGTCAAGCATACGTTTTGTTGTAAAATGCGGAGCAATCTTAGCTATTGAGTTTTTGATATACATTATCCATTCCGGAGAATAGCCTTTGCTGTTTTTAGCAAAGTATAATGGAATTATTTCATTCTCAAGCATACTGTAAATAGTTGCAGCATCCAGTTGATCCTGAAACTCCTGGTTTTGGTATGTTCTCTTTTCTGTTATAGCCCAACCCGCACCTTTTATATAACCTTCAAGCCACCAACCATCTAAAACTGAGAAATTGAGTACACCGTTCATTTCGGCTTTTTCACCTGAAGTACCAGAGGCTTCCAAAGGTCTGGTTGGAGTATTTAACCAGATATCAACTCCTGAAACCAATCTTTTTGCCAATGCCATATCGTAATTTTCAAGGAATATTACTTTTCCCTCAAACTCAGGCATTTTAGAAATTTCAACTATCCTTTTTATTAAACCCTGACCACCACCATCAGCAGGGTGAGCTTTACCTGTAAACACAAACTGAACAGGGTAAGAAGGATTGTTTACAATTTTGGCAAGTCTTTCAAGATTCATAAACAACAAATGTGCCCTTTTGTATGTTGCAAATCTTCTTCCAAAACCTATCATCAAAGCATTTGGATTTATCTTATCAAGTACTTTTACAACTCTGGAAGGATCACCCTGTGCTTTTAACCAGTTTTCTTTATATTTTCCCCTGATATATTCAATCAGTTTTTGTTTTAAAATTGAGCGGGTTTCCCAGATTTCATCATCACTTACCTGATAAATTTTTTCCCAGATTGAAGCATTAGACTGATCGCCCAGCCATGCATCACCAAAAGTCTTTTTATATAATTTTTGCCACTCAGATGCAGTCCAGGTTGGCATATGAACACCATTTGTAACATAGTTAACATGAAGCTCTTCAGGAAAATAGCCCTGCCATATCGGGTTGAACATTTCCTGAGAAACCTTTCCGTGCAACCAACTTACTCCATTTACTTCCTGACTCATATTGCAGGCAAAAACACTCATAGAGAATTTTTCGTTGCTTCCCGGATGCTCACGTCCAAGATTCATAAGATCATCCCAGCTTATACCAAGTTTAGCAGAAAAACCGCTCATATATTTAGCAAACAAACTTTCTTCAAACTGATCATGACCAGCAGGTACAGGAGTATGAACAGTATATAATGAAGAAGCCCTTATTACCTCAGCTGCCTGTTGAAATGTCAAGCCTTTTTCAGATATGGCATCTGCCATTCTTTGCATATTGATAAGAGCAGCATGACCCTCATTGCAATGATATACTTGTTTCTTAATACCCAGTTTGTTTAAAAGCTGAATACCACCAATACCAAGTAAATACTCCTGTTTCAAGCGGTTTTCCCAGTCTCCACCATATAATTGCGCAGATATCTGTCTGTCGTATTCACTATTTCCGGGGTGATCGGTATCAAGAAGCATAAGATTTACTCTACCTACTGATGCCTTCCAAACATTACAATAAACTTTATAACCCGGGAAATCTACTTCAAGTACAAAAGGATTGCCCGAATTATCTTTAAGCTGAGTAATAGGTAAGCTATTAAAGTTTTGAGGTTCGTAAACAGCTATCTGCTGTCCGTCCATTGAAAGTTCCTGAGTGAAATATCCGTTTCTGTACAAAAATCCTACTGCAGTCATATTTACTCTACAGTCAGAAGCTTCCTTCAAATAGTCACCCGCCAAAACTCCAAGACCTCCTGAATAAATTTTCAGAATATCACACAATCCATATTCCATACTGAAATATGCAATAGAAGGAGTGGTAGTGCTATAAGGACTGTCCATGTATGCCCTGAAATCAGTATAAACCTTATTCAGTTTTTTCATGAAATCTTTATCCTTTATAAGATCTTCATATCTCTGATACGAAACAGAATCAAGTAGTAAAACAGGATTCTTACCACAAGACATCCAGGTTTCCTCCTCAACATCACTAAATAAATCTACAGCTTCATAATTCCATGTCCACCACAAATTATGGGCAATTTCCTGAAGTTTATCAAGTTCTTTTGGCATACTTGACTTAACGACAAGCTCGTTCCACTGAACACTGTTCACGTAATTAACTTTAACCTTCATATATTTTTATTTTTTTGCTCTTTTATTATTTTTAAATGCAATTGAATAAGCTTTATGGTATTTCTCAATAAATACAGACCATAATGCCTTTTCAGCTATTGCTCTTGCCTTTGATGCTATAATCTTTTGTTCAGATGTACTTTTAATAGAAAAATCATGAATGCAGAGCGCGATATCACGTACTACATCAAGATAATTATGGTCAGATCTTTTAATAACGGCAACACCATC
>CAZFUO010000228.1:0-4248 GCA_964522065.1 uncultured Bacteroidales bacterium
CAAATTTATCGTATAAAGCACTACCCTGCCTTACTATTTCCTGAATATTTTTTACCTGATTTTCACGCTTCCAAAGTTCGAGCGCCATTCTTAATGCCGCAATAAGGTTTGTCGGACTCATCAATATGACCTTTTTACTGTATGCATATTCCCACAGAGTACTATCATTTTGCAAAGCAAGATTATAAGAGGGTTCGTTTGGTATGAACATCATTACAAACTCAAGCGAATCAGTATTGTAACCGGAATAGTCTTTTTTGCTTAGTTCATCAATATGAGACTTAACAGATTTGATATGATCTTTTTTATAGCTTTCTCTGAGTTTATCATCATCTTCTGCAACAAAATTAACAAAAGCTGTCAGAGACACTTTTGAATCTATAATTACATCTCTTCCACCGGGATATCTTACAATAACATCAGGACGCATTGAATTACCTTCCCCACTTTTTAGCGTTTCCTGAACAAAATACTCCTCTCCTTCTCTTAAACCTGAAGATTCGAGAATTTTTTCCAGTATCATTTCGCCCCAGTTACCCTGGGTTTTATTGTCACCTTTTAATGCCTGGGTAAGGTTTCTGGCATCTTCACTAATTGTTTTGTTGTGGGTTATGAGATTTTCAATCTCCCGGGCAAGATTAAACCGTTCTTTTGACTCTTTATCGTAAACCTCGTTCACCCTTTGTTTGAAATCCTTAAGATTTTCGCTGAGAGGTTTTATAAGATTATCTATTTTTTCAGAACTTATCTGAGAAAAGCTTCTGGTCTTTTCGTCAAATATCTTATTAGCCAAAACGCTAAATTCCAGATTTACTTTTTCATAAAGCTTTTCCAGGTCTTCTTTGCCCGTTTCGAGTTTTTCTCTTAAAGCTTTATTTTCAGTTTCAGACCTTGAAAGCTGCTCACGAAGAGTACTGAATTTTTCAAGTTCATTTTTTAGTGAAACCGCTTCTTCAGTTTTGTAAGCTAACTGAGTTTCGAGTCTTACAATCTGCTCTTTTAATGGTGCTAAAGTTTCGGAATGCTTTTTTGACAATAGCAGGCGTGTAAAAATCCAGCCTGCTACTGCTCCGACAATCAGTCCTGTAGTCAGAAAAGCAATTATGTCCATTATTCGATATTCAAACTATCCTTGTAGGTGAATTTTGTTTTATACTCAGCATTTCCGGTTAGGATCATCCTGGTAACTCTTGAATTTTGGTCAAAGGTATAAGAATAATTGTAAACATAATCCTTTCCACCCACTCTTCTTACCTGTTTTCTTACAAGATTTTTATTTTGGCTACCTTCCCAGAAAACACCTCTGTTATATGAACTGATATTGTTAACTGTATCAGCATATTCGAAATAAGCAGTATCCTTATACTCGGTTATGTAGTTATTTGCTTTTTTTCTGGCAGTTTTCAGATAGCTATCCCTCAGATTTAATTCAACCTGATCATGTTTAATTGCCGAAATAAATGCAGGTTGCCTCATCCTTCTGCTTAAAACAGACAATGCCGCAGTCTCAGGTGCATTCAATACATATTTGCGGTAAAACACTGCCATTACCCTGTTTTGTTTTTCTACAGTGTAATCAGCAGTAAAGAAGTATTCAAGTCCTGACTCTTTAGAATACATATTTTCTCTTATAAGATATCCGTTTGCATCATAATTATACTTACCGCTTGAATAAACCAAATTATCATACGAATAGGTTACAGAGTCTACTCTGCCTTTTGAATCAAGATAGTTAGTATAGATATAAGGTGTATCATGCCCATTATAATATGAAAGCTCAACTATCTGATCGTCTGAATAAATAATTGTATCAACAGTAAATGACCCATCTTCGGACGATACATAACTAATCAATTTAATATTACCTTCCTCATCATAAAAATAGCGACTGACATCAGACAGTGCGGTTTCGTAATAATATGATTCTGTGTCTATTCTTACCGGACCGGCTTTTTCTGTTTTATTGCAGGAAGCAAAAATTATCAGCAATAATACGGGAACAAATGCAAGATGTTTCATTTTATATTTTATTAATTTATTTCAACCACTTATTTTGCCTGTACCAGTTTATGGTATCAGCTAATCCTGAATTAAGATTGTAATCGGGTACAAAATTAAAATCTTTTTCCAACTGAGAAATATCGCAGCTCCAGTCACGAATTTTCATGATTTTAAATTTATCCACATTAATCAGAGACGGCTTTTTAACGATTTTCGCTACAAAATCGGAAATAACAGCAATCAACCATACAACTATAATAGGAATTCTGACATTGAGAATAGGTTTTTTCTGCAAACAATCTGAAATCAAAGCTGCAAATTGGTCTGTTGTATAGACTTCACCATCTGAAACCTGCCAGACTCCGGCAACTTTATCGCTACCAATAACGGTATAAACCAGTTTTACTAAGTCAGATACGTGTACAAAACTTAATATCTGAGGCTTCATGCCGACAGACAGATTAATTCTGTTATTGAGAAGTTTTATCATTTGCAGATAATCAATGTCTCGTGGCCCATAAACACCTGTTGGTCTTATTATTGCATAGGGGAAACCGTAGTCGCTTAAAAAGTAGTTTTCTGTCAGCTTTTTACTATAACCGTATGCAGAACCCGAATTGATACCAAAACTGCTCATATAGATAAACTTATCTGGTATGGCATTTATTTTTATCAGACTTTCAGCTAGCGAGACTGTATATTCAAAATTGATTTTTTTAAAATCGTCTTTGTTTATAGACTTAGTTATACCAGCACAATGAATAATGTAATCCCATTTACCATGTTCTGCTGTAAATTCCAAAATCTGCTGCTGCAGGATTTCAGTATTATCATATCTGAGATTAATAAAACTGATGCCTGAAGATCTTAAATACTCAGTCTTACTGCTCTCTCTGATACCTGCCCAAACATTCCAGCCCTTATTAAGAGCCGCACTTACCATGCTACTCCCAATGAAACCGCTGGCACCGGTAATCAGTATCTTTTTCATCAGCTTTATATTTTTAAGCAAAGATAATTATCATAGTTTATTAAGCTGTAAAAAATCGGTGTAAGGAATAAATTTGTAAATTTGACCTTATTAAACAAAATGTAAAAGGGATGAGAATTTCAGGTTTAAGTATATTGATATTTACACTCTTAATAATATCAGGCAATACTATTGAAGCTAAAAGTAAGGGTAAGCTTGCCGCTAAACCTGTTTTTGTTGATCCTGTTTACGACGGGGCTGCAGATCCGGTTGTTATCTGGAACAGAAAAGCAAAAATGTGGTATATGCTTTATACAAACAGACGTGCTAACGTTGAGGGGCTTGACGGAGTATCATGGGTGCATGGTACCAGAATAGGAGTCGCGGTTTCGAAAGACGGGGGAGCAAACTGGACATATCTTGACACCTGCGATATTAACTATAGACCTACAGAGGGATATACTCATTGGGCACCTGATGTTATTTACAATGAAGGTATTTACCATATGTACCTTACATATGTTCCCGGAGTCTTTACAGACTGGAGGCATCCAAGGGATATAATACATCTTACCAGCAAGGATTTGATACATTGGGATTACCAGTCCACATTAAAACTTGCTTCAGACAGGGTTATAGATGCGTCTGTATTCAGACTTGACAATGGTACCTGGAGAATGTATTATAACAACGAGAGAGCAGGAAAATCGATGTTCTATGCTGATAGCCCTGACCTCTATAACTGGACTGACAGCGGAACAAGAGTTGTTGGCGATAAAGGTGGAGAAGGTGCTAAGGTTTTTAAATGGAAAGGAAAAAACTGGATGGTTGTTGACAACTGGGATGGTCTTGGTATATATTCTTCTGAAGATATGGTTAACTGGAAACGCCAGCCTGAAAATATTCTTAAAACTCCGGGAAAAGGAAAAGATGACGGAGCAAAAGGCCAGCATTGCGATGTTGTTGTAAGCGGAGACAGAGCATACGTATTTTATTTTGTACATCAGGATACTAAAAGAACCAGACTACAGGTTGCAGAGCTTGAATATGTTGATGGAAAAATAGTTTGCGACAGAGATAAACCTGTTTATATAAAACTGAAAAACTGACAAATGGAAGTTGAAGTAAAAATATATTCAGCTGATACCGGTTCGGAAGTCAGGTTGCCACTTGCCGAGGGCGGTATTTCTGCCGGTTTTCCAAGTCCGGCTCAGGACTATCTTGATATAAGCCTCGATCTTAACAAAGAACTTATAAACAATCCATCTAGTACTTTT